>DASPKH010000222.1:0-4478 GCA_035628175.1 Patescibacteria group bacterium | reverse complement strand
CTTGGCATGCAGGACTCGATCATGCCTCCGAAGTTCACAATGCAACAGGCACTTGCACAAATAGACAAGATGCGCAAAACGCCGACGGACAGCATGCCGTTAATGATGCCTTTAAAAGCTGTTTCGACAACGCTTGATGAAAATCAGAAGAACGTTCTGCGCACGCAACTTCGTACAATTATCAACAGAAATATCAAACCATCATACGAAAAACTCTACGCTTTTATAAAAAACGAATATCTCCCCAAAACACGCGAACAGGACGGGATCTGGTCATTAACGGACGGCAGCGAACGCTACAAAATGGCAATCCGCTACTACACAACCACGAAGATGAGCCCTGAGCGCATCTTTTCTCTTGGCCTCCAAGAAGTGGACAGGCTGACCAAACAAATGGAACGGGTAAAAACTGAGCTTGGATTTGAAGGCACTTTGCAGGAATTCAACCAAAAATTGCGCACAGACTCTACTCAGTATTTCAAAAGTAATGGTGAATTTACAACAGCATACGCAAATGTGCTTTTAAAAATGACTGAAAATCTTCGCGAATTGTTTGGCCGTGTTCCTGAATCCAGCTATAATCTGGAAGAACTGGAAAGCTACCGTATTAAAAATACGTCATACCAGAATCATTTAATAAGTTCATACGAAAACTCTGGATACAACCCGGCTACATTCCCGAAATTCTCGCTGACAGCCGTTGCACTTCACGAGACCGTTCCGGGCCAACACCTGCAGTCTTCTATTGAGCGTGAACTAAAAAATCTGCCGAAATTTCGACGCGCGATGGATGTGAAAGCATTTGTAGAAGGCTGGGGACTGTATGCCGAAAGCCTTGGCTATGAAGCTGGAATGTACGACGACTTGCTGCAGCGCTACGGCGCACTCGCTTTCGAAATGCAGCGCGCATGTCGTATGGTGGTTGATGCTGGTATCCACAGCAAAAAATGGACACGTGAGCAGGCAGTGAATTTCATGCTCCAGAACACCCCTGCAAAAGAAAGCGACATCCGTGCAGAAGTTGACCGTTACACAGTTCAGCCAGGACAGGCACTCGCATATAAAGTTGGTGAACTGAAAATTCGCGAATTACGCAAAAGTGCACAGATGCTCATGGGCGGCCGTTTCAGCATCCGCACGTTCCATGAAGTTGTACTTGAAAATGGTGCTATCCCACTGACAATGCTTGAAGCAAACGTAGATGAGTGGATCAATACGAACAGATAGTTTTAAAAGCTTTGTAGAAAGACCTTGGAGAAATATTCCCTCTAAGGTCTTTTGTTGTAAACATTTCCGGCAGAACCATCAGAATTTTTAAAAAAAATTATAATTTCTTTTAAAAAGTACTTGCATTCGCTTTTAAAATTGCCGTATATTTGTACTCTCTTTTAGAGCACGCCGCTTTAGCTCAGTTGGTAGAGCAGCTGATTTGTAATCAGCAGGCCGTTGGTTCGAGTCCGACAAGCGGCTCTTTTAAAAAAGTTACAAAGCCCGTAAACATTATGTTTACGGGCTTTTTGTTTTTGGTACTGGGTTATTTTACTGGCGTTTTTGCTGATTTTAACCCAAGTTTATATATCTTAGTCACGATTATTCCACAACCATCTGTACATACCACTGGAGCTTCAAATGGCAGATATTAAGGATATTGCTCGTGAATACGTAACACGATTTAATCGTGCTACAAACAAAAGGCAAGTAACGAAGGAATTATTAGATGAAATTAATAGCCTGACTTTTGAAAATCGGTTCCACTTGATAAAGCAACAAAAAAATAGTAATTGAGCAAGTGAGGTCATTTAGTTTTCTTATTGAACAAAAAGATAATACACAATTTTTAGAGATGGTAAATTATATTTTAAGTCAAATTAATAATAGTTCAAAATGAAAACAGAAGAGATTTTAAGCGGAATAGCAATCGCAATTTCCTTATTTGCTTTATACCAATCTAATAAAGCATCTAAAAACTCTCTTGATAGAACAGATATTCAGAATTTGATAGCGGTGGGCAGTCTGGAATCTCAAATAGCAGGAAGAATTTCAAGTACACGAAGCCGAATAGCTGACCTTACACCCAAAATGGCTCAAATTGTACATAAAGGAACAATATTAAATCCCGATGAAGCTGTTGAAGCTAAGGCTTTTACTAAAGTATACAATGAGGCAATAGAACAAAACTTAAATGCTTATGAAGAAGCTTGTAGAGCATTTTAGATAAAAAAATAGGAGAACTAACTTTCAAACAATTATATCATACAGACATAAGGCAATTAGTTGAAAACAATAATTATAAAGAATACTTTAATCCGCTAACTTCAAGATATAAGGCAATTTTAAATGTATATGAGAAATGGAATACATATTAAACTGATAAACTTTCTTTGGTAATTCCTAATTTATAATTTACGATGCAGGTAAATATTTGCGACGCATCTCTTGTATAATAATAATCTAATTTAAAAATGGATAACAACGAGCAACAGCCTTTAACTTCTGATAATGAACTAAGGAGCGATCTTAACAAAATGCACCAGAAAATTCAAGATGTAGATAAAGATTTACATCAAGACTGGGAGCAGCTTGATCTAATTTTTGAAATAAACTTCTTTTTACGTTAGCCCATTCATTATTAATGATGCTGTAATAGGCGGAATTGCGGTAAGTACCATTATCTCTTATCATGTCATTTCTTATAATACCCTCAAGCAGCCCCCCGATTTTTTCAATGGCTCTTCGTGAACGTATATTATTTTCGTCTGTTCTAAGTTGCACCCTGATAGCTGTTAATTCCTCAAAGCAGTACGTGAGAAGGAGAAGCTTACATTCCAGGTTCACAGTCGTTCCCCAAAAGTCAGGATGCAACCATGTCCAACCAATCTCAAGTTTTTTATGCTCCGGGCGCATGTCTAGGAAGCGGGTACTGCCGATAATACGTCCATGCTCATGGTGACGAATTACAAACGGGTGCTCTATCCCTTTATATCTATTGCTCAAGGATGTTTGGAAACTGGCGGCCAGCTTTTCAGGATTACTTCCATCAGTGGTATAGTGCTCCCAGATCCTCTTATCAGCAGCAAGGGCGATAAGAGTTTCAATATCTTCCTCATGGAGGGAAGACACCTCTACGTGCTTCCCCCGCAAATGTATTTCAGTTGAATCTGGCCACATAGCAAATGCTACCCTGAATAGTTACAATATACTTTTACTGCTTTGCCCGACTCATCAAGCTCAAATACTTCAGCCGCAACACGGCCTTTTACAGAATTGTAATGCAATACAACTGTATTTATACCGGTGTAATAATTGTGCAGGACAAAATGCAGGTCAGGATATGCGTCAAGCCCGATTTTAAAATACTTGCGCAGTTCCTCCTTATTGGTAATTACTCCGGTGTCATTAAATTTAAGCTGTGGTATAAAAGGTGAATAAAATTCCACCCCTTCACTATAGTGTTCCATTATCACGTCAAGGTCATGGTTATTCCACGAATCAATCCATTTCTGTGCAAATTCCTGAGCGGTTTCGTTTGTCATGATTTTCCTTTCAATTAGTGGTTGATAATCGGTAAATAAGCGCTCCATGGCCCAACTTCCTCTTGATACTGCTTTGCCATAATCCGGGCTATCTGAGCGATGTGATTAAGATCGTGCACTACCCATGTGGAAAGTAGTTGCCGGAGTGTTACACTGCCAAGTTCCGGGTGAATCCCGGCTTTTTTAAGATCCTCCTCTGTTAGGTTCAATGAGATAATTTCTGCAATTCCCCTTTGCCGAAGAATTTTAAAGTTGTGGAGCAAGTCCTGTAGAGAAGTGTTTTTTGCCATTTCCAAATGATGATTCATATCAAGGGGATTCAGGTGCTTATCTTTATCAGAGAGAATCTTCCTGATTCGTGGAATCCAGTTTGTACTTTCGCACAATGTAAGATGCGCAACCACCTCTTTGACAGTCCATGTGCTATCGCCTTCATTACTCTCCATCCAATCATTACCAAGATTGTCGCATAAAGAGGAAAGTACATTAGGGGTATTTCCTAATACCTCTATTGATTTATCGAGAGAAAATATTGGCATAGTTAAAGTAGAAAATTTCCTTAAAAAAATCGCTAGTGAAATATTTTAAAGTTGTAGTAGATTGTTTTTTAATAGCCGGTTTATTGCCGCTATTTGAAACCAATGGTATATCACTAAAACCATTCCAACTACTCCTGCTATTTGCCCAACGATGTTGGGTATAAAGGATAGTAGCTGCGCGATTGCCCAACCGATGCCCGAAACCATACCGAAGTCATTGATACCAGATAATGCCCCATTTGTTCTTTTTTCTTCTCCGATTGAATTGGCAATATTGATGACGATAAAAAAATCCTCTATAAAATTAAATGGGATCGCAAACATCAGCCATACAGATTTTGGTTTAGCTTTCCTGTTTTTTGAATGAATAAGAGATAAGCACTTTTCTAATGTTCTGCAATACAAT
>DASPKH010000221.1:0-2740 GCA_035628175.1 Patescibacteria group bacterium | reverse complement strand
GCGTTTGCATGTTGTAGCTGAATTCCTCAGCGCCGGAAAATGTATAATTGCTTGTCAGTACGAAAAGCGGAACATCCGGCATTTTTTTTCCATTTACCTTTTCCAGTGTCCAGTAGTCTTTTGTCCAGTTTCCTTCGCGGTGGTAAATGCTGTTAAGGTGTACTTTTTCATCAAAAAAGTAGCTGCACAGGTATTGCACCATTTCAGGGCTGCCTCCGCCGTTTTTCCGTAGATCAATAATTATGGCGTCTGAATTTCCGAGAAGTTTCATATATGCATCAGCAACGGGAGCTCCTTCAGCGGGATTTGCAAAACCACGAATTTCAAGATAGCCAATATTACCAGGAAGCTTTTTTGTTTCAAAAAAACCGTCTGTGGAAGCCATTGGTGATTTGATGCCTTTTAAAAGCGCCTCAACATGATCGTCATTCGACATAGAGCTTTTTTGCCTAACGCTTGCAACGACCTTCATGTGTTTATCCTTGTTGATGGATTGCAATTCCTGCGTGAGCGCTTTTGCAAAAGAATCAAGATTATTGTACTGATCAAAATATCCACTTTCGAGTTGTTTTTTTAAATGATTACCTGTTTTTTTTGCAACGTCGGGGTATACATAATAATCATTGATCAGTTTATCAATTGTATGTACTGAATTTTCTTTAAAAGTTTTATCAATTGCTGTTTGGGCTTTCATTTGGGTTAATCCTACAAGCATGAGTAAGAACAGCAGCAGACAGGTATTTTTCATTGTGTCACCTTTTTGGAATTTCATAATACATTATGTAAGTGCTTACATAAACTTACAACTGATTATGCTCTTCTCCAAATTGCTGACTGTTAATAATTGTAAAATTATATACTTTTGCAAAAGCGAATTTTTAAAATTCAATACTTAACAATGGCATTTCTCCAGGAAAAAAGGGAAGTTGCGTTGGCAACCCGTCTTAAAGCCTTAAGCGAGATTCTGATGCGTGACGTAAAGAAATTCTATGATGTAAAAAAAATAGAGTTTGAACCACGCTGGTTTTCCATTATTTACCTGCTCACGGAAAAAGGCGAAATGGCGCTGACAGAAATAGCAAAAGAAGTCCTACAATCGCACGCAGCTGTAAACCAGACAGTGAATATCCTCGAAAAAAAGGGGCTTGTAAAAAGCAGAAAAGATGGTAATGATGACCGGAAACGCCTGCTTTGTCTGACGCCGCAAGGCAAAAAACGAGTAGATGACCTGCAACCTTTATGGGCTGATATTTTTAAAGCAAACGCTGAATTGCTCAGATGTACGGCCCCGCATTTTTTAAAAGAACTCACGCAATTTGAGCGGGCACTTGCTGAGAAAAGTATGTTTGAGAGAATATGTGAACTGGGGCAAAAAACACAGCCACAGATTCTTTTAAAAAGATATTCGACCGTGTTAAAAGAACATTTTTATACGCTCAATAAGCAGTGGCTGGAAGAATATTTTGAAATGGAAGCCTCAGATAAGGAAGCTCTGACACAACCTGAAAAGCTTTTAAAAGAAAAAAACGCCGAGATTTATTTTGCCGAGTTTGAAGATACTGTTGCCGGAACTTTCTGTCTAATTCCCCAGCGAGATAATTGTATAGAATTTTCGAAATTTGCTGTAGACACACGATTTAGAAAACGTGGCATCGGGACATTTCTCCTGAATTCCGCAATTGCTAGAGCCAGTGAACATCATGCACAAAAGCTTGTCTTGTATACAAGTCCAGTGCTGGTAGAGGCCTGTAATCTTTACATTAGTAAAGGTTTCTTGTTTACAGAAAATGACCGGCAACACTTTTATAAACGATCTACTATCAAGATGGAGCTCACCCTCACTATGACATAAGTTTTAAACAGAAATTTATCCCTCTTCCAAACTCTGCATATGCTTGTACTGGTGAACAGCGGTAACGTACATCAGCCGTAAAATTTCAAGCATCAGCCAACGAAGTCGCCTTTAGCGTATGAGAGCAAAGCGCGAGGTAGCAATTCAAATTGAATGATATCATCGCGATCGGTGAAAATTCCCAAATAATTAAAAAACTTTCACTACTGATGAACAAGTGAGTTTCAAAAAACAAACTCATTATATGTATTACAACACAATACGCTGCTTCATTACTAATCAGTATTGACTGTTCAGTATAGGCCCGCAATCTACTATCGGTTATTTGTCACCAAAGCGTGGAGGAGTATTTTTAAAGTAAGGGTGCCATAATATTTTTACTATTGAGTTGCAAACCAACAGAATTTTTCATCAAATACAATTAATTGTATTGTCATTATATTTCTTAATCTTAAAATGAAAAGCTATCAGCTGCAGTCGCAATATCCTGCATCTCCTCCTCCGTCAGCGTAAAATTCAGTGCTCCGGCGTTATGCCCGACCTGTTGCTCATCACGGGCACCGACCAGCACACATGCTACACCCGGACGGTATACCGTCCAGTTAATCACCAATTGCGCAAGCGAAGCGTTATGCTTTTCCGCTATCGGGCTGATCTTTTTTAAAAGCGAATTCGCTTTTTCAATATTCTCATCAGTGTAGAACCGATTGCCTTCGCGAGTGTCACCTTCGCCGAATTTGTGTCCCGGTTTGATCTTCCCCGTCAGCAAACCGCGCTGAAGTGGACTATATGGGATTATTCCTAACCCTTTTTCAATTGATTGCGGAATCACATCCTGCTCAATTCCACGATTTATCATCGAATATGGAACTTGGTTTGATGATAATT
>DASPKH010000220.1:0-5256 GCA_035628175.1 Patescibacteria group bacterium | reverse complement strand
TATCTCGCTCGACAATATTGTTTTTCCGACAAACGGATCGAGATTCAGCTTTTCGACTCAATTTGCAGCAGGAGCTTTGGGAATTGGCTCCGTTGATTATCTTAAAAATGGCCTGAACTATGAATCCATAACACCATTGCTTCAGATCGAAGGCCAAAATAGACTGGTTCTCTATCTGAGCAGTGAATTAGGATATTTAACATCATTGAGAAGTGATACAAATATTCCCCCGCTCGAGCGGTACCAGATGGGTGGCAACGGGCTCGGCGGAGCTACAAACGTAACACCGTTGCGCGGATATCCTGACTTCCAGATCGGGCCTTTCGAAAATGGGCAGGCTGTCGGCGGACGTGTGATGATGCGCCATGTGCTTGAGACGCGCTTTGCGCTTTCGCTCAACCCAATCCCTATTTATGTTCTTGCCTTTGCCGAAGCAGGAAATGTCTGGGCGACGCTTGAGGAAACTGATCCGTTCAGTTTAAAACGTTCAGCAGGCGTAGGGCTGCGATTACTTATTAATCCGATCGGCCTTCTCGGCTTTGATTATGGTTACGGTTTCGATCCTGTGCGTAATATAGGCGGTAGATCAGGCTGGCAGTTCCACTTCCAGTTTGGACGTTAATAGAATTCACCAGGCAGGTTTAAAAAATTAAACTTTTTAAAGCCTGTACCACTCAAAGAGTGACACAATAGCACCATTATTTTAAAAATTGAGGAAATACATGAAGAGATTCTTTTATTCAGCATTTTTTGCTGTATCACTTCTCTCTGCACCATCACTTGAGGCGCAAAATTTAAAGATCGGTATTGTTGATACGGAAATGATCGTCAAGCAAATGCCGGAAGCTATTGATGCTGACTCGAGAATCAAAGACGTTGCAAAAAAATATCAGGATTCACTTGAAGCGATCCAGCGTGACTTTACGGCGCGCCTGGAGCAGTACAAAAAAGGCGAAGCCATGATGACAGCCGATGCAAAACGCAAAGCCGAGGATGATTTAAAAGTACTTCAACAGCAGTATATGCAGTTTGAACAGGAAAAGTTTGGCGCTACCGGCGAGATCGCCCGCGTGCGTGAGAACTTCCTTGCTCCGCTACGCAAAAAAGTACAGACAGGAATTGAAGCTATCGCAAAAGAAGAAAAAATGAGCTTTGTTTTTGATAAGTCTAACCCTGTATTGATGTACGCAGAAGAAAAATACGACATTACGTTCCGTGTTATTGACCGCATCAAGCGCGGCGGTGGAAAATAAATTTCTGGATGTTTTCAAAATTCCGTACTGTTTTTAAAAACTCTTTTTAAAAGCAGAGCGTCGTTTTACACTACGCTCTGCTTTTTTCTATACAATTCAGCAAGGAATCAATATCGAATAAAATCTTTACCTGTTTTAACCGGATTTTTAAAAGTTTTAAAACCAGGTGATCTACTATGACGCTACCGTATTTTGTTAGAAAATTTGCTATTGCAGCCGTTGTCTTTTGCGCAGCTTCAGCTGGAGTGTTCGCGCAAAAGGTGGGTTATATTGCCTCACATGTCATCCGGGAGCGTTTTCCCGATGCGCAGGCCGCCCAACAGCGTATCCAGTCGCTTGAGGAAGAGTGGAAGCGTGAGCTCGACGAAATGCAGCAGAAGATAAAGGCGCTTGAAGCGGAGATGCAGAAAAACCGTCTTGTCTGGAGTGATGCTGAGCGATCTGAAAAAGAAGCCCTTCTACAGAAAACACGGAAAGACCGCGAGGATTTTGCCCGCCGGAAATTCAGCCCGCAAGGTGAGTATGATGCTGCCGTCACCGAGATTTTAAAACCGGTGGAAGAGAAGATCTATGCAGCAGTTCAGGATATTTCCTCAAGTGAAAACTATGATATTGTGTGGGATAAATCAACGCAGCCTCTTGTCTTTATCAATCCGCGCTACGACCTAACCGTAAAAGTGATGAAACGCCTCAATATTTCGGTAGAAGACCTTGAGAAAAAGCAGGAGCAGGCGATCGAGGAAAATGACGCACGCAATAAGACAAAGGAAAAGGAACCACCTGCGCAAAAACGCAAACCGCGCGGCGGCAGTACAAATCCACAGCCGCAAAAAGAGGACCGTGAAATTGTGCCTCCCACTGACAAAAAAGCTGAATAAGCGAGTAGAGTAGATTTTAAAAGAATTGATTGTAAAAAGCAGATATGAGCTACACCACGGCAGACATTGCGCGTATCATCGGTGGAAAATTGATCGGGCGGGGCGATCTCAACATTCATAGCGCCAACAGGATTGAATTTGCAAAGGAAGGTGAGATAACATTCCTTTCCAATCACCGCTACGCAAAATACCTGTTTAGCACCAAAGCCGCATGTCTGCTGGTACCCCAGGGAATGGAGGAGCAACTCCCAGCTTTTGAAAACCGCGCCTACATTGCGATCGCCGAACCTTATCGTGCATTCGTAAAAGTTTTAAAAGAATTCTCACCGCCCAATTTTTCAAAACCTTTTAAAGCTTCGTCAGCCAGGATTGCTCCATCAGCCAAAATTGCCGAGGATACTTTCATCGGTGAAAATTGTGTTATTGGCGAAAATTGTGTGATCGGGAGCGGCGTAGTTTTAAAAGCAAACATAGTACTGTATAACAATGTACAGGTAGGCGAAGGAACGCTGATTCATGCGAATGTGACATGCTGTGACGGTACGAAGATCGGTCGCAACACGATTATTCATCCCGGTGCTGTGATCGGCGCGGATGGCTTCGGCAATCTTGAAAACCTGGATGGATCATGGGAGAAGATTCCGCAGCTGGGCAATGTAGTGATCGGAGATAATGTTGAAATTGGTGCTAACACGACGATTGACCGTGCCACGCTTGGCTCTACCGTTATTGAAGATGGTGTTCGTCTAGACAACCTCATTCATATTGCGCATAATGTCTCGATCGGTAAGCATACGGCAATGGCCGCGCAGGTGGGTATTTCCGGCAGTGCGGTGATTGGCGCCCGCAACCGCATTGGTGGGCAGGTGGGCATCGTGGGACATATTGCGACAGCAGACGATGTGACAGTGCTGGCAAAGAGCGGAGTGGCAAAGGAAATTCCTCATGGCGGAAAATACTTTGGGTCACCGGCCATGGAAGCAGGAATAGCCTTCCGGCGTGAGGCTGCATTAAAACAATTGCCACAGCTTTTAAAAGACTTTCATGCTGTAAAAAAGCAGGTGGAAGAACTTTTAAAAGAAGCGGAATAAGATTTAAAAAACAAATCTGAAAAAGTTTTACAACCGTTTTAAAAAAGCGTCGTAAATTTGTGATCTTCATGGTAAAATTGCCATGAGTTCTATTTCAGCGGTCCTTTTTAAAAGCTTTTTCACCTTATGCTTCAAAATCAGCGCACGATAAAAGACCCGGTTAGTTTCTCCGGCACCGGGCTTCATACAGGAAATTCCTCCACCATCACCTTTCACCCTGCACCTGAAAATTACGGTTACCGTTTTGTTCGTACTGACATTGAGGGTTCACCCGAAATCCCCGCACTGGTGGATAATGTAGTGGATATTTCGCGTGGCACGACGCTTGCCGTAGGTGATGCGCGCGTACACACAGTGGAGCACGTATTGGCGGCACTTGTGGGTTTACAAATTGATAATTGCCGTATCGAGCTGACAAATAACGAACCGCCAATTGGTGACGGGAGCGCAATGCCATACGTGCAGACGTTGCAAAAAACCGAGATTGTAGAGCAGAAAGCGCCACGTGAATATTTCGTGGTAGAAGAGCCGATCCGCTTTGTAAATGAAGATAAGGGCGTTGACATCGTTGCGCTACCGAATGATGATTTTCGCGTGACGGTAATGGTGGATTATCACAATCCGGCGCTTGGCAGCCAGCACACAGGAGTATTTGACCTGCAGAAAGAATTTATTACAGAATTTGCTCCGGCGCGCACCTTCTGCTTTCTGACGGAAGTGGAGATGCTGCACGATCAGGGCTTGATCCAGGGAGGCTCGATTGATAACGCAATTGTCATCATTGACAAAAGCATGACCGAAGAAGAGCTTAAAAAATTCAGCCAGCGTTTTAAGCTTGACGGCACAGTTTTCCTTGGTGAGACCGGAACTCTGAATGACAATAAGCTTCGTTTTAAAAACGAGCCTGCTCGTCATAAAACGCTTGATATGCTTGGCGACCTTGCTCTGTCTGGCGTGGCTTTAAAAGCGCAGGTGCTGGCGGCACGTCCGGGCCATGCGAGCAATATTGAGTTTGCACGCCAAGTTCGGAAGGCGTATTTACAGAAAAAAGCACAGAAAAAACCTGAAACACGCAAGACCGATACAGTGGTATTTGACATCAATCAGATTTTAAAGATCATGCCGCACCGCTATCCGATTTTGCTCGTAGATAGGATTACGGAATATGATAGGGATAATAACCGAATCGTTGGTTTTAAAAACATTACGTTCAATGAGCCGATCTTCACCGGACACTTTCCAGAGAAACCAATTTTCCCAGGGGTGATGATCTTGGAAGCAATGGCGCAGGCAGGCTGTATGCTGATCCTTAATTTTCCTGATGTGGACATGGACAATAAGCTTGTCTTTTTTATGAGTATCAATAATGCTAAATTCCGTAAGCCCGTTGTGCCGGGCGACCGTATGGTGATGGAGATTTCGCTCTCCGGACGCCGCTTTAATACCATTGCTTTAAAAGGCAAAGCGTACGTGGATGATGTTTTAGTGGCAGAAGCCGATCTTAATGCAGCAATCGTAGACAAATAAATGAGTACTATTCATCCTTCCGCCGTCATTTCTCCCAATGCCACAATCGGCGAAAATGTGAGCATAGGCCCATTTTCCTTCATAGAAGATGATGTAGAAATCGGCAGCGGCACACAGATCTATTCCAATGTGACAATTGGTAACGGAGCGCGCATTGGGCAGGAATGTAAGATCTTTCCCGGCGCTGTGATCTCCATGGAGCCGCAGGATTTAAAATATAAAGGCGAAAAAACGCTTACCATTATCGGCGACAGAACAATGATCCGTGAGTGCGTCACAGTGAACCGTGGAACGACATTTAGCGGTGAAGCACGTATTGGCAGTGATTGCCTTATTATGGCATATTGCCACGTAGCACACGACTGCATCATAGGTGATCATGTGATCCTTGGAAATGGCTGTCAGCTCGCCGGGCACGTCACCATCCACGACTGGGCGATCCTAGGCGGTATGGCGCATGTACACCAGTTTTGCACTGTCGGCAAGCATACAATGATCGGTGCGAGC
>DASPKH010000219.1:0-5215 GCA_035628175.1 Patescibacteria group bacterium | reverse complement strand
CGGAATAGATTTGCGCACCAAGTTTCTGTGTGATTGTATTGATATAATAATCCTGGAAATTTTTCGCAACACGTGATACAAATGCCACACCGACTGCCGCCGCCAAAAGTTTTAAAACACCGGAGAAAAATTCGCTCTGATTGTAATCACTATAATGTGACACATACTTATCAATAACTATGCGAAAAATGTACGGGTCGAGAAGCGAAAAAATCTGGTTGACCGCCGCAAGGAACATTGCCAAAAAGACCAGTCCCCTGTAATTTTTTAAATAGGTAAAAAGTAATTTCATACAGTTTTTTTCAGAGCCGTTGCAGTTTTAAAAAGCAAAATATTCGTTGAAACACAAATTCACACTTTTTATTGTGAATTTGATTTTTAAAGGCATTTCGAAACCATCTTTTAAAAACTAACAGCCGGTGATTGATCAGACAGCTTCTCACGGCGAACCTTTAAAAGTGCAGTAATAGCAAGGTACAGTGCGAGAATAATCAGCGTAGCTGAAGCAATGAAATTCGCCAGGGCGAACATATCCAGACTCTGCGCTAAATTGATATTTGCAAGGGCAAGTTCTATAAGAGACCAAAGCGTAATTATCAATACAAATATCATTGGGATAAGCGTGAAAGCAATACGCCTGCGCGCCTGATACAACCACATCGTAACGGAAAGCAGTGTAAGACCGGCAAGCAGCTGGTTGGACGCACCAAAAAGCGTCCAGAACTTCACCCAGGTGCCTTCGCCTGAAACCATGATAAAATACGCAGGGAGTGCCATTGTTATGAGCGTTGCGCCAAGAGTTCCAATGCGCGACTGCCAACCTAGGACTTCCTGCAAAATATATCGCCCAAGCCGTGTGCAGACGTCCAGAGTATCAAAAACAAATGTTGAAAACGCCATAGCACCAAATGTGATCGCAAATTTCAAATTTTCTTTGCCGATGATCAGTGTCATAAATTCGCCAATGCCATTTCCGTAGATCCGTCCGGGTTTTAAACCAGCGATGTCCTTGTCCGCCATTATCATAATGGTGACAAGCGCGATAAGTGCGACAAATCCCTCTGCAAGCATTGCCCCATAACCAATCGAGTGCATATGTGACTCGCGGTCGATCTGCTTGGATGTAGTGCCGCTGCACACCAGGCCGTGAAAACCAGAGCAGGCACCACAAGCAATAGTTACAAATAAAAATGGGAAAAGAGAACCTGTCATCCCGCCAGCGTCAGTTGTTTTAAAAGCCGGCTGCTGAATAACGTAATCACCAAAAAATACGCCAATAATACCAAGCCCAAGTGCGAAGTAGAGGATAAAACCACCGAGATAACCACGTGGCTGCAAGAGCGCCCACACCGGCACGACGGACGCCACGCAGCAATACGCCAGGATAAGCATGCCCCAGGTCTTCACATCAAGCAGCATTACCGTCGAAAGCTGCGTTCCCAGCCACACAAGAAAAAGCATAAGCGGTACAAAGATCAACGTCGAAAGCCATAAGGGTGGTTTTAAAAGGCGTTCTACCAAACCCATAATAAACGAAAGCAGTAAATACATTACAGCCGCCGCAGCAACAGCGCCCCCAGGATTAAAACCAGTAGAAATTCCCTCAAACTCCTCTGTCGCACTGACAAAACTTGCCGCGGTAATATCCGTAAAAGCAACAATCACATACAAAAGCGCGATCCAAATAAACATCATCATTGCGGTTCCGGCGTGCTTGCCAAGGTGCTCTTTCGTAATTTCAGCTACGGAAGAACCGCCATGTCGCACAGAAGCTGCCAGGCTTGAAAAATCATGGACTGCACCAATGAGCACAACACCGAGCCCAATCCATACAAGGCATGGCCCCCAGCCCCAAACCTGACAGGCCAGGATTGGTCCAGCGATTGGCCCGGCGGCAGCTATTGCCGAAAAGTGTTGAGCAAAAAGATAGAATGGTTTTGTTGGCACATAGTCTACGCCGTCATTGTGCTGGTGCGCTGGCGTTGTCCGTGTATCGTCAAGAGAGAATTGCCGCGCTACCCAGCGCCCGTAAAAATGGTATGCCAGAGACAGGACAATGACAAAAGAAAGCCCGAGAATTGCAAGATTCATTAGTGAATTATTTTAAAAGTTTAGACTTTTTAAGCAATTTACCGAATTTTTAAAAAATTGTAGTTCACTTTTTTAAAACTCATTTAAGGTGGGTTCGTCAACGGTGGAAAATTTTTAAAACGCAATTCAATGTTATAGTAATTACAATGAACGATATCACTACACGCGCCGATATTGAGCAATTTGTCAATTCTTTTTACGAAAAGGTCAATCAGGATGAACTTTTAAGCCCTGTGTTCAATGATTTTGCCGAAGTGGACTGGGAGAAACACCTTCCAACGATGTATAGCTTTTGGGAAACACTCCTGTTTGATGAGCGAACCTATAGTGGTAGGCCATTTCCGCCACATACGTTCTTACCGGTTACGGCATATCATTTTGAACGTTGGGTTGCACTTTTTAAAAAGAATATTGACGAACATTTTCAGGGTACAACAGCTGAGGAAGCTAAATTACGTGCTACTACCATAGCCCATGTTTTTCAAAACCGGTTGGGAATTATTCCTCTTGTGATACCAGAAGAACTCGAAAAATAAGTTCATTGTTTTTATGAAAAGTTTTTTAATTTTAAACTTATATAAGCGCAAACTCCTTTTACCTCTGTTTTTCGCCCCTTAACTTCATGATTAATACCGCTAAGTCAAATACCGATCTCACAAGTTGTGAGCAGGAGCCGATTCATATTCCGGGACAGATCCAGCCCCATGGCTTCCTGCTGGCAATTGATAACATTACGCTCACAATTACTCATGTCAGCGCAAATGCAGGTGAGAAGTTAGGTGTAGAGGTAAAGGACATACTGCAGCAACGCCTGCCGGATATCCTGGGCGAGGAGGAATGGGATAGCATCAGAAAAGGGATCCGTACAGAAGATTTTACGACCGCCAATCCTCTAAAAATCAAGCTGAATACAAACGGTCAAACAAAAAATTACGACCTTATTCTTCATCGCTCCGGCGATAAGCTCATCCTAGAATTTGAAGAATACCCAAACCAGGATAATATGCTCTATGGAGATTTTTATAAATTTTTAAATCTAGCAGTTTCTAAATTTCAGCTTTCAAAAGACCTATCAGAATTATATACTGTAACAGCCGAGCAGGTGCGAATACTCACAGGCTTTGACCGCGTGATGATTTATCGATTCGATGAAGAGTGGAATGGGCGCGTCGTGGCTGAGTCAAAAATTGAAGATATCGAACCCTATTTGGATCTGCACTTTCCGGCCTCAGATATTCCAAAGCAGGCGCGTGAACTATATGAGAAAAACTGGATACGCATAATACCTACTACTCAGTATACACCGGCGACTATTTTTGCCGCTGATGCTGTTGTGGCGGAAACCCCGCTAGACCTCACATATTCTGTACTGCGAAGCGTTTCGCCGATTCATCTGGAATATCTCCACAATATGAGTGTTGGCTCTTCGATGTCCATCTCGGTGATTTTCGAAGGGAAATTATGGGGACTTATCGCATGTCATCATACCTCTCCCCGTTTCCTTCATTTCGACATGCGCAATGCCTGCGAATTCCTGGGAAGGATGTTCTCCTATCATCTTGGTCTTCGCGAAAGCGCTGAGCACAATCTGGAAACCGCGCGCCTTCGTACAATCGAATCAGAATTGCTCGACCAGATGTCCCGGGAATGGGATATTGTTGGAGGTCTGACTCGGGGAGAAGTAACGCTGCTTGACCTTATGAATGCTCATGGCGCAGCTATATTTTTAAAAGACCGTCTCACATTACTTGGCACAACGCCCGGTGAAGAAAATGTCAGGGCCATAATTGAATGGCTAAAATTGAAATCTATTGATACGATCTATTATACCAATAGGCTTGCAGAGCATTTACCTGAAGCTGAGCAATACTCAGATATTGCAAGTGGTATTTTGGCCACTTCCCTTTCAAAATCACTTGGCGAATACATTATCTGGTTCCGCCCGGAATTCAGCCAGACGATTTCATGGGCTGGAAACCCTGATAAGTCGATGGGCAAAAATGAAGAAGGTTTCCGGATCAGCCCAAGAAAATCATTTGCGAAATTCACGCAATTGGTACAGAATATTTCCCGACCGTGGAAAGAAACTGAAATGGAAATTGCGTTAAAACTTCGCGAGCATGTAATTGAGATTATTTTAAAAAATTATACTGAGTTGCGCAATCTCAGTTCTGAATTTCAGAAAACACGTCAGAAGCTGGAGTTGCGAGTCCTGGAGCGCACGACTGAACTTGAAAAAACTAACCGACAGCTTTCCCTTGAAATCTTAGAGCGCCGCAAAGCCGAGCAGTCGCTACGCCACGCTAAGGAAATAGCAGAGGAAATGAACCGTTTAAAAACGAATTTCCTTGCAAATATGTCCCACGAGATCCGCACACCGATCAATGGGATACTTGGTATGATCCAAGTGATCCAAAACGAATATGAGAATGACGAAGCTCTCATGTCATACATCGACCTAGTTGAAAAAAGCGGCCAGCGCCTTTTAAAAACCCTCAATGGTATTCTCGACATGTCCCGTTTGGAATCACAGAAAATGGATTTTAAACTGGAAGTTTGTAATATCAACAATGCAATTAATAGCAATGTAGAAGTTTTTCAACTCCATGCCGCACAAAAAAATATCACATTAAACTTTTATGAAAAAAATGTCATCTATGAGTGCATGCTGGACTGTGGTTTATTTGATCAGATTTTAGGCCACGTAATTGATAATGCCATCAAATTCACTGAAAAAGGCAGTATTGACATTACTCTGGAGCAGACTGTAGACAATGAGAGGAACTATGCTGTCATCAAGGTTTCTGATACTGGGGTGGGAATTGATAGCAGGTTTATTCATAAGATCTTTACGCCATTTGAACAGGAAAGCAAAGGGCTGGGAAGAAGATTTGAGGGTTCTGGCCTCGGGCTTTCAATCGTAAAACGTTATACTGAACTTCTTGGTGGAAGTATCACAGTAGACAGCACTCCGGGAAAAGGCTCCACCTTTACCCTAAAATTTCCGATGTATAATGTGAGGCAAAACGTTAATGACGGAAACAGAGAATACAATAACAACTAAAAAAGTTGGCATTCTCCTTGTAGAAGACGACCCGGTTACTTCGTTTTTCATGAAAAAGAT
>DASPKH010000218.1:0-6480 GCA_035628175.1 Patescibacteria group bacterium | reverse complement strand
ACGATAAAAGCCGCGTGCTCTACGGCCTGTACCATGGCAAGCAGGAGCTCCGTACGCAAAATGCGGCTATTCTCGTCGAAGGTTATGCAGACGTTCTGACGCTCCATCAGGCCGGTTTTAAGAACACGGTCGCCTCAAGCGGAACGGCACTAACCAAGGAACAGCTTCAGCTATTGCACCGCTATGCAAAAAATCTGTATATTGTGTATGACGCTGACGCGGCGGGCATCAATGCAGCAATGCGCGGGCTGGAGCTGGCACTGGAAGAGGGTTTTGAAATAAAGATCGTGCAGCTTCCCAAAGGCGACGATCCCGACAGTTTTGTACAGGCGCACGGGACGGACGCTTTTAAAATCAAACTCCGGGACGCCGTTTCGTTTCTTGATTTCGAAGCCGAGACTTTTAAAAACAGTGGCAAACTAGAAACTCCGGCCGGTCAGGCAGAAGCTGTTCGCTCGCTTGTGCGTACTATTTCTAAGGTGCAGGACCCGCTCCAGCGCGATTTCATGATACGGTCGCTGGCAGGAAAATTTGGCCTCAATGAGTCGCTGTTATACGATGAACTAAAAAAAATTCTATCGGACAAGTTTTTAAAACAACAGTATTCGCAACGCGCTGAGCAGCATGCTTTTGAAGAGAATGTCGCAAAAGTTGGAAACCCGGTTCACGCTCAAACAGCCGCTGAACAGAAAAAACAGCAGGAGCTTTCAAAAGAAAAGACAGCGCTTTTGGCTGTAGAAAGCGAACTTCTGCGAGTAGCTGTCACCTATCGCGGCGAACGCCAGTTTATGCTGAATGTTTTAAAGCTTGTGCCGGAGAATTTTTTTTCGCCGTTTGCACAAAAGATATTTGCAATTATCCGGGATGCCGAGGCGCAGGATATTGACCCGCTTTACAGCCCACATCTGCAGGAAGATGAATCGAACTACCTGACTGATCTTGTAATACGGCGTGAAGCTCCAAGCGATACCTGGCTGAAATTTGGCCAAGAAGCCCTTGAGGAAAACACGCGTAAGATAATCCGTGACTGCATTTTTAAAATGCGGCTCCATGGAATTCAGAGCGAAATTGCATCGTTACAAGATCAACTGCGCCAAATGTCAGATGACGATAGCCTGGAAGTTTTAAAAAAAATACAGGTACTCATTAATCAGCAGGAAGAAGTGCGTCGTGAGCTCGCTCCCCCACTGTTTTAGATTGTAAAGCTTGTTTTTCAACAGTTGAGCTTTAAAAAATAATGAACCGAAAATTTTATCCGCTTTCGTTTCTGTTTGCATTCCTCTTTGCTGTTGCATTCTGGGGTTATGTAAATCTGAATTCAACTTACACAACACTTGTGGAAACAAGTCTAAATGTACAGGTAGCGCGTGGGCGGGCGATAGAAGACGTGCTGCCTGAATCGCTGTGGCTGCGTGTACGCGGAACAGGGTACCAATTGGTGACACTACTGTATTTCAGCCAGAAGCCACAATGCAGAATAGACCTTTCTCCACGGCCACTGGAAAGCAGCCGTGAGCGCTATGTACTCACACAGGATAGTTTACGTCGGGGCATTGCTACACCTATGAATGTACAGGTCCTTGACATCAGCCCTCCGACTGTGAGCTTTCGCACGGATGTGGAAGTGGCTCGAAAAGTACCGGTACATCCAAATGTTGATCTTAATTTTCGACGTGGTTTTACGCTTATTACCGATCTATCACATTCACCTGATAGCATAGAAATCCGCGGTACCCAGCGTATTGTTCAGTCTATTAGTTCATGGCCGACAGTTCCAATGTCACTGGACGATGTGCATCAACCGTTTGTTTATACGCTCAATCTCAGAGATTCACTTCGCAGCACAGTGAGGAAATCAGCAGAAACCGTTCGAGTAGAAGGCAACGTACAGCAAGTGGCAGAATTGACATTCCATGATATTCCTGTTGAGATCAACGCCGCTCCGCCCGACGGTGAACATGTTATTCGCCCGACGATCCTTACGATCACTATCCGTGGGGGCATCAGGCAGCTCCAATATATGACAAAATCCATGATCCGCGCATCGATTCAATATTATGACCTTATGCAGGATTCTACAGGCTACGTAAAGCCTACAGTCACTCTTCCGCCCGATATTCAGTTGGTAAGTGTTACTCCGCGTGTACTTCGGCATACTATTGTAAAAAAAGTTTTAACAAGCGAACTTAAAAGCGACTCTTTACGGTTATTGACTTTAGACACACGAAGGAAATAAATAAAACGGGGAATCCAATGCTTAAAAATACACGCCGAGGCCGCATCTCGCCGGGTGCTATCCTGCTCACAGGATTTGCTATGCGAGAGCTTATGGATTACTATAATAACTGGCGTCACGCTCGTCGCTCAGTCGAAGGATTCTTTACGGATCAGGAAAGTATCGAAGTTTCCAACGCGCTTGATCAGGTCGTCGAGCAAATGATGAGAATGGATTCAAGGATATAAAACTCAAAGGAGTTTTTAAAATACTGAAAGGCAGCTTTAAAGAGCTGCCTTTTTTTATTTTAGTAGCAGTGATGCATCACCGTAGCTTAAAAACCTATAGTTGTTTTTTAAAGCTTCATCATACGCCTTCCTCCACAACTCTTTCCCCATAAATGCCGCTACAAGCAGAATAAGTGTGCTCTCCGGCTGGTGAAAATTTGTGATAATTGCATTCACAATTTTAAAAGTATACCCGGGAATTATGATGATTTCTGTTTCCCCCGATAATTCCTGAAGACCGTGAAAATCCATCCATTCCAGGATCTTTTTGAAAACATCGCTTTGGCGAATTCCATCCGATTCTTCTTCTAAAAAGTAGCTTTCCCATTGGGATACTTTTAAGAACTTTCGTTTAAAAACTTCCTCACTTTGTAAAAGTTTTACGCCCCACCAGTACAGCGATTCAAGCGTTCTCACCGATGTCGTGCCAGCTGCGATCAATCGCCCGCGATCTTGTAAAGAACCTGTTGTACAATGCCCCAGCAGGGTTTCAATTGTCTGACGTGTTACGAATAGTTTTTCGCCGTGCATTGCGTGATCAAGGATTTTCTCTGCTTCTACAGGTTTAAACGTTCCCAGTCCTACATGCAGTGTGACATCTGCGCGGCCAATTCCCTTTTTTAAAAGTTCTTTTAACACTTCTTCACTGAAATGCAAACTTGCCGTCGGTGCAGCAACAGAACCTTTTTCCTTTGAAAAAACCGTCTGGTAGCGCTCGCTGTCAGAGCTTTCTACATCACGTTTTAAATATGGCGGAAGCGGCACCTTCCCGGCTATTTCCAGCACTTCGGCAAAAGTGAGTATTTCCGGCTGCCAACGAAATTCCACGACTGCATTTGTACCGTTTTTCTCAATGATTTTTGCTGTTAATTCCAGATTATTATAACTCATTTTTAGAACGGCACCGACTTCAATTTTCCTCCCACCAACGAGGCATGTCCAGAGGGACTTTCCTTTTAAAGTAAGCGCAGTTGTCATTTCGTCAAGTGGCTCGGCGCAGAGCACTTCAGCGCGCCCACCGCTAGTCTTTTGCATAATAATTCGAGCGTGGATCACGCGTGTAGAATTCACCACGAGAAGCGAATTCTGAGGTAATAATTGAGGCAGGTTTTTAAATGAAAAATGTGAGATTTCCTCTGCTGAAACATCTACTTTTAAAAGCTTGCTCTCATCGCGTTTTTCAAGTGGATAGAGTGCAATTTGTTCAGTGGGAAGTTCGTAGATAAATTCTCGTAAATCTATGTCAGGAATCTGGCTCATTGCTGTATTGAGAGTATTTTTAAAAGCTTAAAAAAATGTTCGCGTTAAAAATCGTAACTTTATATTTTAAAAATCGTTTTAAAGGAAGGTTTTTCTTTACAAAGTATTTATATCAGGAGTTTATTATCAATGGCAGAGAATATTCCACCGTTTCCCGGCAATCCAAATAACCCGACTCCGCCACCGCCGCCATCGTATTATCCATATTACCAGCCGCGCAAACGTTCGCGCTGGTGGATTCCGCTGGTGATCATCGGCGGAATTTTCGTTGGTATTATCGCAATTTTTATCGGTTTTTTCGCGCTTCTCGGTAGCGCTTTTTCCAACATGTCCGATCCGGTGAATGTCAGGGCAAATTCAGTTTTAACGCTTAATTTCAGCAAAATCCAAGAGCAGCCGGAGCAAAATCCATTTTCGGCTTTTGGCGGCGGCAGCGACCCGGTTTCGCTTTTAAACGCAATTGAGGCGATTCGCTATGCAAAAACAGATAATAATATCAAGGGTATTTATTTTAAAGCGAATGGCTCCGAAAATGGTTTTGCCATTGCAAAAGAACTCCAGGATGCGCTTGTTGATTTTAAAAAGTCCGGCAAATTTATCTATTCTTTTATAGAAACCGGTAATGAAAATGATTATTATTTCTCGATGGCCGCCGATTCAATCTTTATGCCGCGCGAAGGTTTGATGGAAATGAACGGATTTGGCGCAAGCGCAATATTTTTTAAAGGTTTATTTGACAAGCTCGGTATTGATTGGTACGTCCAGCAGTTTGAAGAATATAAATCGGCAGGAGAAATGTTCAATCGCACGAATTTCAGTGCACCGGCTCGCGAAGAAATGCGTGCAATCGTTGAGCAGCGACATAGCATGTTTGTGAGCGATGCCATACGCCTGCGCCCGGCTTTGCAGCAGACCATTGCGCCAGCTATACAGCGCGGGATTTATATGGCTGATTCTTTAAAAGATCTCGGCTTTGTGGACGCTATTGCATCGGAAGGAGATGTGCGCGAACGCATGGAATCGCGGATTTTTAAAAATTCAAAGCCTGATAATTCTGAGAATGATGACGAAAAAAATACGCTTCGTACAATTTCTCTTACAAAATATATAGACAGCGAGGGATTTAAAAGCCGTTACCGAAAAGACAATTCAGCTAAAACAATTGCTATTGTTTACGGAAGCGGTGCAATCCAAAGTGGGGATTCGAAAGAAGTCAGCATCATTGCCTCTGATACATTTGTGGAAAATTTGAAAAAAGCGCGCGAAAATAAAAATGTAGCAGCGGTTTTAATCCGTATTAATTCGCCAGGCGGTTCCGTGATTGCCTCGGATGCGATTTACGAGGAGATCATAAAAACGCGCAAAGAAAAGCCTGTGTACGCTTCCATGAGTGATGTGGCGGCCTCCGGCGGATATTATATGGCGGCGGCATGCGATACTATTATTGCGCATCCAGCTACGATCACAGGTTCTATCGGTGTTATTCTATCCATTCCAAATGCAACAAAAGCAATGGAAAAAATTGGCGTCAGTGTAGATACGGTTACCACTAGTCCGGCGGCTACATTTTTAAACCCGATGATGCCTTTCCAGGAAAAGGATAAGCAAAAGCTGTATTCAATGAGCAGCGGAATTTACTATCGCTTCCTCGAAAAAGTAGCACAAAGTCGTGGTAAGTCCGTCGAGGAAATCCGCACCGTAGCACGTGGCCGTGTTTGGACGGGCGAAGCAGCTAAAAATGTCGGCCTTGTAGATGCGCTTGGCGGTTTGCAGGAAAGCATCAGTCTTCTAAAAAGCAGGATCGGAGTTGCAGCAGACCAACGGGTAAATATCGAGATTTATCCAAAGAAAAAAGATGAAATAACTGTACTGTTAAACATGTTCGGTCTGGATAAGGACACGGAAGACGACGCCGAGGCGAATACTGGTATCAGTGCATTTGTGCAGAAATACTACGCTACTACACCAATGTGGTACGCCGCATGGCAAAACCTGCCGAAAAGCGTTCGCGGACAGATCACTTATGCTTCGCAAATGGCAGCGATTGGAGAGCGCGAACCAGTTGTCATGGCGATGCCGTATTTATTTGAAATTAGGTAGTTTTAAAAAGTTCTAAAACAGAAAAGCCCGTGTCTTTAAAACGCGGGCTTTTCTGTTTTAAAATGGTTGAAAGTTATTTGCCCTAGTTTCCATTATTTTTTCGCTGGCGGGCAATTTCAAACAATATCACGGCAGTTGCTACTGAAGCATTAAGCGAAGAAACTCTTCCGGCAAGAGGAATTCTTAAAAGCATGTCGCAGTGCTTTCGCGTTGAAGGCCGCATCCCCTCGCCTTCACTTCCGGTGATAATTACCATCGGGCGGTCATATACATTAGCGTCGTAGCTCGTCTCCGCTTCACCTGCTGTTCCTGCTATCCAGAAACCTGCTTCTTTTAAAATTTCAATTGTCTGCACAAGATTTCCCACTTTAGCGATTGGCAGATGCTCCAACGCACCTGCAGATGTCTTCACCGCAACGGGCGTTACAGGTGCGGAATTATGTAGCGGCAGGATCATGCCCTGTGCGCCGGAGCATTCTACAGAGCGCGCGATAGCACCGAGATTATGTGGATCGGTCACACCGTCAAGCGCAACAAGAACCGGATTTTTCGAGGTTTTAAAAGCAAGTTCGATCAGTTCGCGAATGTCAATTGATTCCACGGGCGACATCAGCGCAA
>DASPKH010000217.1:0-4344 GCA_035628175.1 Patescibacteria group bacterium | reverse complement strand
GCCGGCAGAATAAATGTATATGGGCCAGGCACCAGGTGGCGTATCGTGCGGTAAGCCTGGTTAGTTACTTTTGCAAATTCAGAGATATTTGAAAGGGATTCACACAGAAATGTAAGAGCTTTTGTTTCAGGGAGCTGCCGTATAGCGCGCAGCCGTGCAATTGCTTCTTTATTGGATAGCTGGCAGCCAAGGGAAAAGCCTGTATCGGTCGGGTAAAGAATTACCGCGCCGTTGTCGAGCGCCTGTGCCACCTGCCGGATTTTTTCCGGTTCGGGATTTTGAGAATGGATCGAGAGCCTGAGTGTAGCCATGAGCACACCTCCGTAAGAAAATTGTTGTAAAAACAATGCACAAACTTCCATCCGTGAATTGCCAAAAATCTGCCGCGTGTGCCTTAGAAAAACTGGTGAATTTTTAAAAAGCTCCAGGCGGAAAACTTTTAAAAACTCACAAAAGAGGAAAAACTTTTGTCATTGCTGCTCTTGAATAATTGTAAAAATGTGTATTACAAAATTGTAATAAACATCCCTAGCTTTAAATTATACAATTTTACAACGAATGCCAAACACTTTTTCGTGTGTGGAAAAATAAATTTATTTTTAAAGGAAGCCTTTTAAAATCAAATATTTAGTGTGCTTAGCTCTGTCACGGGCCGAAATGGTATACGAACTGTAAATGCAGTGCCCTGGCCTTTTCCAGGGCTTGCTACAGAAACCTCTCCTCCGTGCAGATCTACGATCTTCTTCACAATAAAAAGCCCTAGACCTGTACTGGATTCTCCATTGGTAGGTGTGGCCGAGAGTCTGCGGAATTCCTGGAAAGCATTTGCTATGTCGTCTGCTGTCATCCCAAGGCCATTATCGGCAATACTGAAAATATAGGAAGTGTCGTCATGAGTCAGTGATACTGCAATTTCGCCTCCTGGACGTGTGTACTTAATGGCATTGCTGATGAGATTATCCAGTACATGCCGGAGCTGCTGAGTATCGGCTATGGTTTCAGGGGTAGAAAGGGCTATCTCTTCGTGAATAGTGATAGATTTTTTCAAGGCAGCCTGCTTAAATGCAGCTATAGACGAACGTAAGAGGTCACACGGAACCACAATATCGTGCTTGAGCGTAAATTCACCTTTGGTGAGCGTAGCAATTGAGAGCATATTTTCTACAAGCGATGTCATTGCGTCAATTGACTGTAATGCTATGGATGCCATATCACGTGCATCAGTAGATTCTGCACAGTATTCGGCAAGGCCATTGACGGCAAGGCGTGTATTTGCCAAAGGCGTTTTTAAATCATGCACAGCCATACGCGTCATCTGCTCACGGATCTGCTGTAGGTTCATTAAATTCTGATTTGTAGCATGAAGCGCGGCGCTCCGTCGCATTACCTCATCTTCCAGTTGCCGGTTGTAATTCTGTACCTCCGTAAGAAGTTCTGTGCGTGAGCGGCGTAGCTGTACGATTTCAGCTAGGCGTTCGATTGCTAGGCGCAACTGCTGAAAATCCACCGGTTTTGTAAGAAAATACGAGATGCGGGCCTCATTGATACTTTGAATAATATTTTCAACATCGGCATACGCCGTCATGAGAATCCGTTCGCTTTCAGGACATATTTTCCGGCTTTTCGATAAAAATTCTGTTCCATTTATTCCCGGCATTCGCTGGTCAGCAACAATAATGTCTGCCGGACTATCTCGCAGCATTTCCAGCGCTACCCTGCCATCCGTAGCAGTACGCACACTGGTAAATGTGCTGAAAAAATCTGCTAGTGCCCCGAGCATTTCAGGTTCGTCATCTACGAAAAGCACTGAAATATGTTTTTGTAAATTCGGCATACAATCCAAAGTATTTCTTTTTAAAACATCCAAGATGCCTGGGTGGTGATCTTTACTTTTATCATCTAATATTGTGCCAATTCATTTTATCCCTTTCTTTTCTGCTCTTTATAAGTAAAATATAGATAAAGTGGAATTCCAATCCCGACAAGAAGTAGGCCAAAAAGAGAGTTTATAATTTCGGTTTCACCATTGCGGTATGCCGTAATGTCGCCGTAAAGCGTGAGAATGACAAACATGATAGCAAATGCAATGAAAATTGCTGGAATAAAGGGATAACCCCACACCTTATATGGGCGTTCTACATCCGGCATCTTCTTTCGCAGCACAAATACGCCAATTGCACCCAAAGCGTAAAATATCCAGCTGACAAAAATAAGCATATCTGTGAGAGTATCAAAAGTCCCACTCATTACCAGTACCGTCGTCCAGATGGCCTGTAGCAGAAGCGCATTTCCAGGGGTTTTAAACTGGTGCTGCACTGTACCGATACTTTTAAAAAACATTTTTTCACGGGCCATAGCGAAATACACGCGGGCGCTGGCCATAATCGTACCATTGGAGGTGCCAAATGTAGAGATCATGACGGCAGCCGTAATAAAAGCCGCTCCGAAAGCACCAATTCCGTCAAGTTTTAAAGCTGTGTCACGCGCTACTAGTTCTGAAGCTGCAATAGCATCAATTGGCAAGATATACAGATAAGCAAGATTAATCAACAGGTAGATACCAATAATTATGAGCGTTCCCACCAAAAGAGCCCGTGGAATATTTCGCTGCGGATTACGCACTTCACCTGCAATATACGTAATATTATTCCAACCATCATAGGCCCAGAATGCTCCTGAAAGAGCGGCCACTATCAGCGCGAGTGTCCCTTTATCAGAGGGTGAAGCGCTATCCATGAAAAAATGGCTGGCTGAACCTGAGCCAAGTGTAAAACTTAAGAAAACAAGAGTAAGAATTACTGCGACCTTTAGAATTGTGAAAATATTCTGTAGCAGGCCGCCAAATCGTACACCAAGATAATTTATAATGGTGAGTCCCCAGATTACTCCTATCGTCAGGAGTTTTACCCCAAAATTTTCCAATGGAAGAATATTACCAATGTACGGAATATACAGGATAAACGATTTTTCTACCTCAGGAGCAAATCTGAAAAGGTGCCAGAAATGCTGTGAATAATCTGAAAAAATATAGGTAATGGAAGCAATAGAACCTGTCTGGATTACAGCAAAAACAGCCCAGCCATACAAATATGCTATAAAATTGCCATACATTTTCTGAAAGTAAATATATTGCCCGCCTGTAGTCGATATCATCCCTGCTACTTCAGCATTTGTCAGTGCGCCAAAAAGCGTAAGTACACCTGCCAGTACCCATACGCCAAGCATAAGCTCAGGTGAACCCAGTTGTTCTGCCATTATGGATGGCTTTTTAAAAATACCCGATCCTATAACGGCACCGACAACAATAGAAATAGTGGTGAGAAATCCCAGGGTTGGGAGCAGGCCGCTGGAAGGGCGGCTTTCAGGAGATTGCATAAATCAGAGAAATCGTGCTGTGAAAATTGACAAACGTAATTTATCACTAAATTTACATCTGTACAAATAATTCTTCGTAATAGGTAATTACTTGAAAATAATAGTGATTTAAAGATCTTTAAACTATTTTTAAAATATTCTGATCGTACTGCTACCAGAAAAATAATGTAGCCATCACTAATCTAATGTTTTGTGCGTCGAAAAAGAATCTTATAACACATTATACTTTTAAAAAGTCTTATATTCAAGAGGTCTTCCTGTATGAAACGTTTTCTCACGTTTGCTTTTGCAGCACTGTGTACACTTACTACTGCATATGCTCAACCAAAACTCGAAGTGCTAGGTGGTGACACATATGATTGGGGCAAAGTAAAGCCTGCTGACTCCCCTTTAAAAACCACATTGAAAATCAAAAATTCAGGTAACCAGCAGCTGAAAATCTCGGATGTAAAAGTAGGATGTGGGTGCACAACGACAGGAATAGCGAAAAAGGAACTTTCACCTGGTGAAACAACCACAATGGATGTATCTCTTAATACGGGAGCTACCTCGGGGGCTATGACAAAATCCGTAACGATCAATAGCAATGATCCGCTTTCACCGTCAAAACTAGTTCTTCTAAAAGCTGAGGTGGTGCGGGCCATTCAAGTCCTGCCTTCGCAGTACATCACATTTAATGATCTTAAGCCAGGAAGCGAATCTACTACAAAAATTACAATTCGCAATACAAGCCCCAATGACATAACGCTCTCGGATGTTTCTACGACGAATGACCTCAGGCATAACTTGAAAAGCAAAACTGTAGTGAAGGCAAACAGTAATCTGGATGTGATTGTAAAGGTAAAAATAAAGGAAAAAGGATATTACAATGCACTCTTAAAAATGAAAACCAGTCACCCAGATTTCCCGCTGCTGGAGATCCCTGCATATGGTAATGCGCTTGACGCTTCCTCACCCGTGTACATGAAT
>DASPKH010000216.1:0-12804 GCA_035628175.1 Patescibacteria group bacterium | reverse complement strand
TTACAGTGTACTTTTTGACAGCTTCGCCGTTCAGATGCACGACCCCATCCACGGTTTCCACAATATTGCCTTCATGCAGAAGGAGCGCCTCCCATAAATGGAGATTTTTTGCTGAAAGTGTAATATCTTCGCCGGATTTTGGAACGGTTATCGGGCCTAAAAACTTCCGCTTCATATTTATATACGTCGGAGCGTTCTTCGCTGAAGCACCTTCGTCAGGAATATCCTGCCTGTCGCGGTTTACATACACAATGCCGTGCTTTACCTGTAGTCTGTCGCCTGGAAGTCCTACCACGCGCTTGATGTAGTGCTGCGGCTGGCGAAATGTACGCTCAGCCTCGCCCGGAAAATCAAATACCACTACGTCGCCGCGGTCAATCGCTTTGTAATGCCAACGCACATACAACGGATTTTCGATCTGCGTAAAAGGGATTTTTGCCGGAAGGCCAAAGGAATACGCAACCTTGCTCACTACGATACAGTCACCAACGCGCAGTGTATTTTCCATTGACGGTGTCGGAATAGCGTACATTTCCACGAAAAAAACTTTTAAAACTACAGCTACAGCTAGCGCCGCACCAAGAGCCTGGAGAATATCGCGCACGGAAATATGGCTCAGCGATGACTGAGTTTCGCCGCCAACAGCATATTCATCGCGCCATAGAAGTGAGCGTAGCGATATGCCATGAGTGTCTTTCCACCCGGCTAAAAAGTTTTTCATAGAAAACGCGCTTTGACGTAAAGCGCAGGAGAAATTGAGTTTTAAAAAGAATCAAAGGAAGGTTCGACAAAAATAATAAAAACTAGTGCGTTTTTAAAACATTTTGTGAACTTTTTTTTCACAATGTAAAAACGGTATACATTCAGCAAAATTGCAGCTCTTTTAAGACTAAAAGGTTGTTTTTAAACTACTTGTCAAAAAAAAAGCAGGTTTTTAAAACCTGCTTTTAAATTTGATCCTTTGAATTTAATCTATCAGATTACCAATGCGGCCCCAGCGAACCATGCCCAGCTTTTCAATGATAGAGTAATCCTCTACACCCGGCTCGCGAACTGGCCATGACCAGTATACCATGATTGGCTTTCCAACAACATTGTCATATGGGATAAAGCCCCAGAAGCGGCTGTCTGCGCTATTGTCGCGGTTGTCGCCCATGCCGAAGCAGTAATCGCGCTCTACGATGTAGGTGCCAGTGAGTTTGCCGTCCACGAGGATATTCGTCCCGTCAGTACCTACCTGGTGCCCTTCGCGGCGAATGAACATTGCCCACTGTTCGTAATTCTCAGCAGAAAGCGCTATTTTATCACCTTTTTTCGGTACGCGGATTGGCCCGTAATTATCCGGTGTATATGGCGCGCCTTCAGGGAACATCTGCGAATAGCTGCCTTCCATTGCAATCCGGTTCATATCTACATTTGCATGTTCTGGCACAGCGTATTCCTTACCATTGACGTACACCCGCTTATTCACAATCTTTAGTTCGTCGCCTGCCGCTGCCACACATCGCTTGAGGTAATATTCAAAACGGGAAGCCTCTACTTCATTTTTATTGCCGGGATAAATAAACACGATCACATCACCCTGCTGCGGATCACGCAACCCGGGGGCTTTAAAAAACGGCAGCGGCATATTGATAAACGGAACAATCTGCGGAGTGGAAGGACCGAAAATAAACTTATTGACAAACAGGAAATCGCCTGCCATCACCGTATTTTCCATCGAGCCCGTCGGCACCACGAATGAAGCGACCGCCACACCATTAATGATCATCACGATCAGCAACGCGCCAAAAAACGTTTTCACCCATGAAATAAGCGTTTCGCCAAAGGTTTGTGGCTGCTGACGTTTTTTCTCGGCAATTGCTTTCCGCTCTTTCCAGCGCTCCAGATAATTCTGTTCTGCCATTTTTAAACTCGTAACTGGTGACTTATAATTCGTGACTAATAAAGATTTGTAAAAGGCTGTGGTCAATTGAACTGAAACTGTGAAGTTTTAAAAGAACCACATCTACTTTGTTCTCTTCAAGACCTATGATTCAATGCTAAGAACTGCAAGGAATGCTTCCTGAGGGATTTCCACGCTTCCTACCTGCTTCATACGTTTCTTACCTTCCTTTTGTTTCTCTAAAAGTTTTCGCTTACGGCTAATGTCGCCACCGTAGCATTTTGCGATCACGTTTTTGCGGATAGCTGAGATAGTTTCACGCGCTACGATCTTTGCACCGATAGCTGCCTGGATCACAACTTCAAACATCTGGCGCGGAATGAGTTCTTTTAATTTTGAGCAGAGTTTTTTGCCCCACTCGTGAGCTTTCTGCCTGTGAACAATCATCGAAAGAGCATCCACCGGCTCGCCATTTAAAAGCACGTCAAGTTTTACAAGATCGCCTGGTTTTTCTTCCGAGAATTCGTAATCGAGCGAGGCATATCCACGAGAAATTGATTTTAATTTATCATAAAAGTCAAAAACTACTTCTGCCAGTGGCAACTCAAAACGGATATCTACGCGTGATTCTGTAATATAGGTCGTACTTAAAAGCACGCCCCGCCTGTCCATACACAGCTTCATGATTGAGCCGACATATTCTGGTGGTACGATGATCTGCGCTTTGATATATGGTTCGTAGATTTCCTCAATTTGCCCGATTGGCGGCATTTGCGCAGGATTATCGACAAACAGGTCGTCGCCGTTTGTTTTATAAATATGATATCGCACATTTGGAACAGTCGTTACGATTGTCTGTTTGAATTCTCGCTCAAGGCGCTCCTGCACGATTTCCATGTGAAGCATCCCGAGGAATCCGCAGCGGAAACCAAAGCCAAGAGCCGTAGAGGACTCCGGCTCAAAGGAAATCGCTGAATCGTTTAATAGCAGCTTCCCAAGTGCTTCGCGCAATTCTTCAAAATCGTCATTATCCGCCGGGTAAATACCGCTGAATACCATCGGCTTTACTTCACGGAAACCGGAAATTGCTTCAGGTGTTGGTTTTAAATGATGCGTGACCGTATCACCCACTTTCGTATCCTGCACATTACGGATGGACGCTGTAAAATAACCTACGTTTCCGGCCGATAGTTCACCGGTTTCGTGACGCTTCATGTGCATGATGCCGACTTCATCCACCTCGTATGCCTGCCCTGTGGCCATGAAACGGATTTTATCTTTCTTTTTTAAAGTTCCGTTTAAAACGCGAATATATACTACAACGCCAAGGAACGGATCATAGATAGAATCGTAAATCAGCGCACTCAGCGGTGCAGCAGGATCACCTTTCGGGGGTGGCACTTTTTCAACAACAGCCTCAAGAATCTCCTCGATGCCAATGCCTGCTTTGGCCGATGCCATAATCATATCTTCTTCTTTGCATCCGAGCAGGTCTATCACCTGCTGCTTCACAGAGTCCAGCGTTGTAACAGCGCTCGGAAGGTCAATTTTATTTAAAACCGGAATAATTTCCAGCCCCGCTTCAATCGCCATATAAAGATTTGAGATCGTCTGCGCCTCAACGCCCTGCGTCGCATCCACCACCAGCAACGCACCTTCACATGCAGCCAGTGAACGGGAAACTTCATACGAAAAGTCCACATGCCCTGGCGTATCAATAAGATTGAGCGTATAATGTTTGCCGTCTTTAGTGGCATAATCCATCTGGATAGCGTGCAATTTGATCGTGATGCCGCGCTCCTGCTCCAGCGGGTTGTCGTCAAGGATCTGGTTATTAGTCATTTCGCGCTCTGTTACGCGGCCTGTGGCTTGGAGCAGACGGTCAGCAAGAGTAGATTTTCCGTGATCTATGTGGGCAATAATGCAGAAATTTCTAAATTGATCCATGTTCGGTGTTTTCAAGGCAATTCCGGCTTTTAAAAGAAAGTTTTTAAAAAGTGTTTTTGAATTTTTAAAAAGAAAGAGCAAAAATACAAAAAGTGCGTCACGTGGCAATTACGGACGCACTTACAAAGATTTGCTTTTAAAAGGTTTGTTAAAAAAAAACTTCCTATTGCTCATCAAACAGCGGAGTTTCGCTTCCCCGCCTTTTAAAACCAAAGTGCCTATACGCAAGCTCTGTGGCCTCACGCCCGCGCGGTGTACGGCTTAAAAAACCCTGCTGAATGAGAAACGGTTCGTAGACTTCTTCTAGCGTTCCTGGTTCCTCGCCGACGGCAACAGCCACCGTGCCAACACCGACAGGCCCCCCATTGAATTTCTCGATAATCGAGAGCAGAATGCGCTTATCCATTTCGTCAAGGCCAAATTCGTCCACTTCCAGCGCACGAAGCGCCATTTGTGCGATTTCCTTTGTGATTTTGCCGTTGCCTTTCACCTGAGCGAAATCCCTTGTGCGACGAAGAGTCCTGTTTGCAATACGTGGAGTTCCACGTGAACGTTTAGCGATTTCCATTGCGCCGTCGTTGTCAATTGGCACGTTTAAAAGAGCTGCCGAGCGCGTGACAACTTTAAAAAGGTCTTCATGCGAGTAATAATCAAGGCGATTGATAACACCAAAACGTGAACGTAGTGGGGCTGTTAAGGAGCCTGCGCGTGTGGTCGCGCCAACAAGCGTAAAGCGTGGAATCGTCAGCTGAATAGAACGAGCCGACGGGCCGGAATCAATCATAATATCCAGCGTAAAATCTTCCATCGCCGAGTACAAGTATTCCTCTATTACCGGTGATAAGCGATGAATTTCATCAATGAAAAGCACGTCCCCTTCATTCAGATTCGTAAGCAAGCCCGCAAGGTCACCTGCCTTTTCCAAAACAGGGCCAGATGTTACTTTTATGTCGCTGCCCATTTCCTTGGCAACGATATGGCTGAGCGTCGTTTTGCCGAGTCCGGGCGGGCCGGTGAGCAAAACGTGGTCAAGCGCCTCACCGCGTTTTAAAGCTGCTTCAATAAATACTTTTAAATTTTCAACGATCTTCGGCTGTCCCGTAAAATCGTCGAATGACGACGGCCTGAGGGCACTTTCTGATTCATCATCGTGCATCTTGTCAGGCGCTGTCGTTTCTCCGCGCTGTGTAGTTTTTGCCATGCTTTTCTAAAAATTTTTCAATAGATTTTTCAACTGTTTTTAGCTTTTAAAAACTCCCACAAATGACGTTTTAAAGCTACAGGAAGTCTAATTATAAAGAGCGGTTTTTAAAAGAAATTTCACTCAGATTCCGGTGACTTTGCTTCCGAATTTTCCTCGTTGTTTAAAAGGTTTTTCACTTCCTTTTCTTTCGCTAACTTCACCGGGCAAAATGATTTACCACTATGAATACAGTCGCGCGGGCATGGTACCACGTATACACGCGGAACAGCCGTCGGGAAACGTTTTATTAGCGCTTTTGAAATATCACGTTCCAGTGCGAATGTTTCCTCCAGCGTGTAGTCAAACGGCATAACAAGATCTAGCTCAATGAAAATGTCCTTACCGCTTTGACGCGTGTGCACGCTTTTAAATTCACACATGCGGTTGATATTTTCAGCGATCACAGCAAGAATGTCGAACTGCACCTGGTCAGGCAGTGTCTTGTCAAGAAGCTGCGAAAGGGCAAGCTTGCCGTGAGTGATCGGTACTTTTAAAGCGATCAGCAGAAGCGCAACTGCCGCAATCGAATCAATAATTTTGGCAATTTCATCTGCATTCAGCTGGCGCAGAATGTAGCCAATTACAAGATTGATTAATACGCCAATTTCAATAATTGAATCCACGCGCCACAGATCGCTGTCATACTGAAGCATCGGCATGTGGTAGCGCTCAGCATACACTTTCTGCACCGCTGCCATACGCCGCATCAGCAGTACGGAGATCACAGAAAAAGCAATGAGCACATAATATTTGCCGATCTCGACAGGATCCTGGAAGCGGATGATTGCCTCATACATCGTAAATCCGAGCACAAGCGTCAGAAGTCCGGCGCTTGCAATGATGGCAAGGCTTTCGTACTTGCCGTAGCCATAATTATACGTTACATCCGCGGAACGAACACTGCGGTGAACCGCCGATAGGAACAACAGTGAATTCACAATATCAATCGCCGAAATCAGCCCATTCGTCTGCACTGTGAGCGAGCCTTCAATCACACCCAGCACGATCCCGCCCACCGCCAGTACAGAGCATATCAGCAGCGACAAACGGGTCACATACAGTGGCGAAAATGGATTCAGCCATTGCCTGATAGTGGAAATAATATTTTTAACAGTGAATTCCAAGCGACGTAACTGGTAATCCGGGTAATTTTTAAAGAGCAAGTCTCTTTTTAAAATCGGCTATTGTTTTAATCAATCCTTCCTCGCGGCTATATTTCGGCCTCCAGCCGAGGATTTCCTTTGCGCGGGTAATATCCGGCTGACGAATTTTCGGGTCATCAAGCGGAAGTTCTTTAAAAATAATTTTGCTATTTGAATTGGTCAGTCTTTTAATTTCTTCAGCGAGCTGGAGCATAGGGATTTCATCGGGGTTACCAATATTCACCGGACAGGTTTCATCGCTCAGGAGCAGCCGGTAAATCCCCTCGACCAGGTCGTCCACATAGCCTACAGAACGAGTTTGTGAGCCATCGCCGAAAACCGTCATGTCCTCGCCTCTCAGCGCCTGCGAGACAAATGCCGGGATAGCTCGTCCGTCGTTAATCCTCATTCGCGGGCCAAATGTATTAAAGATTCGCACGATCCGCGTTTCTACGCCGTGATACCGGTTATACGCCATTGTCATCGCTTCGGCAAACCGTTTTGCTTCGTCATACACACCGCGAATGCCGATCGGATTTACATTTCCCCAGTAATCTTCTTTCTGTGGATGTACAAGGGGGTCGCCGTACACTTCCGATGTAGAGGCAATCAGAAACCGCGCGCCTTTTGCTAACGCCAGCCCAAGAGCTACATGTGTGCCAAGTGAACCAACCTTTAAAGTCTGGATCGGAAATTTCTGATAATCTATCGGCGAGGCAGGGGAAGCAAAATGTAAAATATAATCGAGTTGTCCTTCCACATAAATGTAATTCGTCACATCATGCTGGATAAAGCTAAACTTCGGGTTGCCAAAAAGGTGCGCAATGTTATCGGGCGAGCCCGTAATAAAATTGTCCATACAGATAACATCAAAACCTTCCTTTAAAAACCGCTCGCACAAATGCGAACCCAGAAAACCCGCTCCCCCCGTCACTAAAACTCTCGGCATGCAATTTTCTCGTATGAATCTTTTAAAAAGCCAAATTTGGTGATTAGACAAACTTACAGCTTTTCAGGGGAGTTTTAAAACCGGAATTTTAACATTTTCTTTTAAAAATACAAGCGGGCGGAAAATTGCTTTAAAAACAATCTTCACGCCCGCTGCCCTATTTCATTTTCCTGAATGACCTAATCGGCCATACCGACAGACTTCACAATGAGAATACCAAGCACAACTGCTGCAATGATCGCTAGGAACCACCATGTTTTATAAAATGGCTGCTGCACGGCTGGCACATCCGGCTCTGTAGGTTTCACTCTTTCCATAGTTTTCCTGTTTTTAAAAAGCTTTTAAAAGAAATTCTTTTTTTAAAACAAGAAGTTACAGCAAAACCGTTCCTATTTCTTTAAAACTTTACTTCCCGACGACGAGCTTTTTAGAAATGTTGCCTGAAACTGTTTGTAGTGTATAATAATAAATGCCAGCTGCCAAACCACTCGCATCCCATTGCACCGAATACGACCCAGGCTCGTATTGCCCTTTGGCAAGCGTAGCAATTTCATTGCCGTGCAGGTCAAATAATTTTAAAGAAAGCTCACCAGCTTTCTCAATGAAGAAACTGATCGTTGTTTGTGAAGAAACAGGATTTGGTGAGGCTCCTTTTAGAGGATAATCTTCTTGCGAGGATTCATTTTCAACGGATGTTGGCTCTCCGGTTGTAAAACTCCAGATGCTGGAACGTTCGCTGATTTTGTTGGGTGCACTAGATGTTCCCGAAACCTCAAATTGACTAACACGCCAGCTATATTGTTGGTGTGGCGCTAGTGGAACCAATAAACTACTCATCAACGCCGTTGATTGATCTGACATTATCGTATCTAAAACCAATTCACCAATTGTATTACCTTTAGCAATCTGTATCTGATATCGTATTCCTTCCCTTTCATTCGGATGTCCGTAGAGTGATTTTGTCCATTTCAGCAAAACATTTGTACCGTTTAGCTTCGCTGAATTTCTAGGCATTTGTAATGCAGGTGTTGCATATGATACCATATTATGTAGTATTGAGAACATATTTGCAACAGAAAAGTACCTATTCATTCCACTCAGCAATATTTTTTTTCGCTCTCCAAATTGAGAAACAACAATCGAATCGACAGCCTCCTGGCTACCAAGTCCAAAAATTATTGAAGATGTACTCTGTGTAGCACTGGCGCCGCTGCCACTACCTAAAAACTCTTTTTTCAAAACTTTGCTTCCAGCATACACGCTGATAGTTCCGAGAACCCGGTTTGTTACACTCCTGTCAAATCTAAACCCAATCCAATTCCCCTTCCGCTCCATATCATTTCTTAATAACCGCACACCATCATGCGGGCTGGCGGCAATAACATCAATATCGCCGTCATTGTCAAAGTCCAGCCGCGCCTGTGTCCACGCGCCATGTATTTTCGCACCAAGCTCCCATGTTTTATCTGTAAAAGCATAATTATTCTCAGCGCCGCCATTAATATACACGCGTGAGAGGCGTTCCGGTCCGGAATTTCCCGCTGGGTTATCCGCGTACTGCGAATGCCAAAGGTCGAGATTGCCGTCTAAGTCGAGGTCTGCCCACATGACTCCGGAAGTATTCTCAAAAAATTTAATTCCGATGTCACGGCTCACTTCTGTAAAATTCTCCCCGCCGTTGTTTTTAAAAACAAGTGATGGATTAGAAACCGAACCCATCCAGTCGGAATTTCCAAAATTCCCGACAACCAGATCTAAAAAGCCGTCGTTATTATAATCGCCCCAGTCACAACCTACGCCGTCTCCAAAAAAACGCGCATCAGCTGTTGCTACACCGCGTGCGCCTGTCTGTGCACCAAATTCCGTAAATGTACCATTGCCATTGTTTTTAAAAAGTTTGTCCGGTGCACGCCCATGTGTGGCAACGAAAATATCGACCCAGCCATCATTATTATAGTCTGCTGCCGAAGCGCCCCAGCAGTCAAGCGGTGCAGGTTCGCCGAGATCAATGGCAGAATGAAATGTAACATTTGTAAACGTGCCGTTGCCGTTATTTTTCCAGAGCTGATCAGGAAAATTTGCCGATGTACCGCCAACATTCCGTTTGCCATTTGCGATAAAAATATCGAGATTTCCATCGCGGTTGTAGTCCAGCCAAATAGGTGTTACTGTCGGCATCACATTGGAAAACTGTGTTTGCGCAGTAATATCGGTGAATGTGCCATTACCGTTATTTTTAAAAATCTTATCGCCATCAGGGTCCACAGCGTAGGCGTCGAGCCAGCCATCATTATCCATATCGCCCCACACTACGGCGCTTGCGCTTATATCAATTCTACCAGAAACATTTTTAAAAGTGCCGTCCCTTTTATTTTCAAAGAACTCCCCCCCGGTGAACACATCGTCAAAACCATCATTATTCCAGTCGGCAATGCTCACACGGGCAGATTTTAAAGGGTTGCCAGTGTTGCTAACAAGTTTGGCCTGCTGTGTGATGTCAAGCAGGCTTGGGTACGGCGGTTTCGCCGAATCATGCCCTTCCGGAAAATCGTACTCCACTTCGAGCCGCACCATAAAATCACCGCTTGTAAGTGAATAGACACCGGGGTAATTCTGCCCGTTTATCCTTTGCGGATTATAAAGGTAAGAGCTGAAAGGCACGGAAAGACTATCGCTGTCGGTGGCAAAGCGCGGCCCGTTGAGATCATTTGTATGCTGAATGCAGATGCGGTCGTAGCCGTCGGAGTGGATATTAAGAGAGCTTACGTCAATTGTGTACCAACCGGGCGTACCAGTGTAATTAACCACAGCGTTTGCCAGCGCGTTGTATTTCCACACGAATTGTGTTGGGGCTATTGTGCCCTCGGCCGGATCCCCCACTATCCAGAATGTGTCCCGCGATGCTGTCGTCGAACCGCCCAGATACATCTGTACTTTTGTAATTTTGCACGGGCCAGCGGGTCGTAAAATGACCGATTCTTCATAGCCGGCCAGAGCTACCTGCGAGTAATATCCCCGCGGGATACCGTTATCACGCAGAACAACTGTTTGCGCCGATAGCGACGTTGCTGCAAGGCAAAAAAGCAGGAGCAATAGTTTCATAAGGATTTCCTGAATATTTAGTTAAATTTTCAATAGCTTTTAAAGGATACACTTGAGTATTGAATACATATCTACTTGCCATCACCTTTTATGAAGGTCAAAATCTTATAGAGGTGTGGTGCAACATTTTACTTTTTCAGCATTATTCATACCAAATATACTGCTAAACGCATATATGTTCATAACTCCATACAATTTCAAAGATTTTCAATTTCTTCTTTGTTATTATTCAGGAATACACTGTCATTCCTCACAAATTTTTCAGTACCCATCTGTGTAATAATATCCACACTTTTTAAAGAGTGTCAGACTTTTATGACAGTTTTAAAAGGAAAAATCCGCCGCAAGAATAACTCTCACGGCGGATTTTTCTAGTATTGTTTTTAAAAAATTCTTTTTAAAAAGTGCTTACGCTGCTTCCGCTCCTCCTTCAGCAGGTTTTGGCGTATTGCGTTTTACTTTGCGTGCTTCTTTGCGGCGTGCAAAACGTGCTTTTGCCGTTGCTTTATGCGTTTCTACAGCCGATGCGATCTCTTCTTCCGAAGCGCCTTTGAACTGCATGTGACGTGCAAGCAGTACGCCTTCTGTGCTCATAAGAGCGCGAACAACATCTGTCGGTTGAGCGCCTACATTCATCCAGTAAATAGCGCGCTGTGTATCGATGCTTACAGTCGAAGGAGAGGTCATCGGGTCCATATATCCGATACGCTCTATGTAAGCGCCGTCGCGACGTGCGCGTGAGTCAATTGCTACGATGTCATAAGCCGGAGCTTTTTTGCGTCCCTTGCGGGCTAAGCGAAGTTTTACCATGAGAAATACCTTACTCTGGTTAGGGTGTTATAAAAAAGAAATACTCAAATCAGGTTATTCAGAGTTCTGCAATTATTCTTAAAAAATTAATTGCGGCGTCCAAAGCCCGTTGGCATTTTCATATTACGCATCATATTCGACATTTTTCCGTTGGTCATGCTTTTCATCATTTTCTGCATGTCCTCAAACTGCTTTAAGAGCCTGTTCACATCCTGCACGCTTGTTCCGCTACCAGTAGCGATACGGCGGCGGCGCGAACCATTAATAATTCCCGGGCGTTCACGCTCCTGCTTTGTCATGGAAAGGATCATGGCCTCGACTTTCAGCATTGCTTTGTCGTCTATCTGCACATCACGAAGCTGCTTGTCCATGCCCGGGATCATCCCGAGAAGGTCCCGCATGGAACCCATTTTCTTGATCGTGCGGAGCTGATCGAGGAAGTCATCGAGGGTGAACTGGTTTTTACGAATTTTTTCTTCTAACTTTTGTGCCTGCTTTTCATCAAATTCCGACTGGGCTTTTTCCACCAGCGTGAGAACGTCGCCCATCCCAAGAATACGCGAAGCAATACGCTCCGGATGGAACGGCTCAAGCGCATCAAGTTTTTCACCCGTGCTCATGTATTTAATTGGCTTTCCAACGACCTGGCGGATAGAAAGTGCCGCACCACCACGTGTATCACCATCAAGCTTTGTAAGCACAACACCTGTGATATTCAGACGGTCGTGGAAGGCTTTTGCTGTATTGACGGCATCCTGCCCGGTCATTGCATCACAGACAAAGAATATCTCGTGCGGTTTTACTTGCGCTTTGATATTTTCGACCTCCTGCATCATGTCCTCGTCAATGGTGAGGCGGCCTGCTGTATCCACAATAATCACGTCACGCGCATAGCGGCGCCCGTAGGCAATTGCATTGGTGGCAATCTCAACAGGATTTTTGCCTTCTTCGGAGAAAACAGGGAGATTCAATGACGCAGCGAGCGTTTTAAGTTGGTCAATTGCCGCAGGACGGTAAATATCGCAGGCCACAAGGAGCGGCTGCTTGCCTTTCTTTTTTAAAGAAGCAGCGAGCTTTCCGCAGAATGTCGTTTTACCAGACCCCTGGAGACCGGCAACCATAATGACGGTTGGCGGCTGCGGCGAAAGCAAAAGATCGGCTTTCTGGTCGCCCATAATCTTTACCAGCTCGTCGTAAATGATCTTGACAATGAGCTGTCCTGGTTGGATATTGCCTTTTACCTCTGTACCAAGCGCTTTCTCTTTAACGTCATCCACAAACTGCTTTGTAACGTTAAAGTTCACATCGGCGTCAAGCAGTGCGCGGCGAACCTCGCGGAGCGCGTCGCCGATATTCTCTTCGGTAATTTTACCCTGGCCGCGGAAATTCTTTATCGCGGCTTCAAGTTTCTCACTGAGTGCTTCAAACATATTTTTATACGCTTTTGAAAAGCGGTGAAATTCAGAGTGTAATTTTTAAAAAGTATCGCTTTTAAACGGATAACCTTTTAAAAGCTTTTTAAAAAAGGATTACAAAAGTACGTTTTTTTTGCGATATGACAAAATGGAATTTGAGCTTTGAGTGATGGGCAACGGGCAATGATGTTTTAAAAGAAAAAGGGTGAGCAGCTTAAGCAACTCACCTTTTAAAAGATTGATAAATTACAATTTTTAAACTCGGCGCTTACTGATCACTGCCCATAGCTCACGGCTCTATTACCGCACAA
>DASPKH010000215.1:0-2218 GCA_035628175.1 Patescibacteria group bacterium | reverse complement strand
CTGAACACGCGCGGGAGTAGTAGAATCCTGCTTCAGGTTTGAGCCTTTGCCTGTAGAAAGATTGCCGCTATCAGACGATTCAATATTATTTACCGGTTTATTTGCATTGCTGCGGTTTGTACCCTGACCGCCCATTCCACTATTTGCATTTCCGTTTGGCATTGTATTTTCCTCTTTTAAAAAAGATTACATTTAAAAAGACTTTTAAAAATTTAAGAGTCTTACTGTGAATATATCGTACTATTATTTGCTGCCTTGTTCAGCGCGGATATTAATCACGCTTTCAGCAAGTGCTGTCAGGTTTTTGTCAGTTTTTCCTTCTTCGTCAAGGGTTGTCTGGAGCAGATTAACTGCATTTGTGTCGCCAAGCATTTCAGCATATGTGCGCACGCAGCCATAGCCTGCGATCTCATAATGCTCTACACGCTGAGCTGCTGCGATAAGACCTGCATCAATCACATCTGGATCGCCCTTCTCTTTGATCATTTCTTCACCCTCGGCAATTAAGCCTTCCATTGCTTTGCACTTATGTCCGCCCGGGCGTTTATCAAGCTTTTCGAAAATTGTTTCGAGGCGCTGCACCTGCTTTTCTGTTTCGCCAAGGTGCTTTTCAAAAGCACTTTTCAATTCCGGCGAAGACGCCGCTTTTGCCATTTTCGGCAATGCTTTAAGCAGTTGGTTTTCTGCGCTGTAAAGGTCTTTCAGTTGCGCTACGTACAAGTCCTGCAATGATTCTAATGTCATTGTCTTTTCTCCTTTTAAAAATGTTTTAAAAAATGTGAATGATTTTTTTCAAAAAGAGGGCTGGTATTACCACGCGTTTCTCAATACCTTGATTAATTCTGCGTGATAAAGCTAAACCTCGTTTTATCAATTACTTACAGAGTCCTCAACGTTTCTTTTAAAATGAATAGTTCCGTAAGTGAATAAGTTTTCATTATTTACGAAGATGTACGGGTATTTTTAAAAGAAAAAGCAGATTATCTTTTGGAAAATCTGCTTTTATGGTTCTTTCTTTTACCTATTTCTTATAGCCATTATCAGGATCGTATACTTTGATACGCTCTGCACCTGCTCCATCCTGGTTTAATTTCCCCTTATTGATGCGATCCTCAGCCTTTTCTTCGATTTTCTTTTCATTATCCGATTTACCGCCTTTTGATTCTACTTTTAAATCATCTTTGCCACCTAATTCCTTCTCCTTTTTTATTGCGTGCGGTGTCTGGATGAATTCTGCATTTTCCTTTGGTACGATTCCCGAACCATAATTCTCAGCATACACTTGTGTAAATTCAGCACCGAAAAAGAGGATCAGGCCTGAATAATAAATCCAAACAAAAAGCACCGCCAGTGAACCGGCTGCTCCATATGTTGAGCCAACAGCACTATTACCAATATAAAGACCAATTAGTACCTTGCCGATTGCAAATAAAATTGCTGTAATTACTGCCCCGATCCATACGTCATGCCATTTTAGCTTTACATCCGGCAGCACCTTAAAAATCATCGCAAACATCACTGTCACAACAGCAAATGAAATGAGATAACCAATTCCTACCATCAGCCATGCCGGAAGCGCTACCCACTGCTCTACCACATGCTGAAATCCCGTGAGAAGCGCACTGATCACAAGCGAAACCAAGAGTAAAAATCCAATAACAACGATCATTCCAAATGATAATATTCGGTCTTTTATAATCCCCATAAAGCCATTCTCAGGCTTTGGCTGCACATTCCAGATCATATTCAGTGATTCCTGCAATTCGGCAAAAACGCCGGTTGCACCCAGCAGTAGTATAAACCCACCTAAGATCGCGGCCATAAGTCCTTCTTCTGGTTTATACGCATTTTTTAAAAGTGTTTCTACAAACTCAGCGCTTTCAGCACCCATCAGGCCTTGTAGTTGATCCGTGATCTGCCCGCGCGCAGCTTCATATCCAAATATCGCCGCTGCAATAGAAATCACGATTAGCAAAAGTGGAGCCAGCGAAAAAACTGTATAATACGATAGCGCTGCCGATAGCTTCATGCACTTGTCATCTACCCATTCCGACCCGGACTTCTTAATCAATTCCCAGATTTGTCCTGCACTTACTTTCATATTCTTTTAAGGATTATTGTACATTCTTATAATGCCTTTAAAAGACTTTTACATAGAAAAAAGTTTCGTTTTGATAGGTGGGCTTTATATAGACTTTTTTAAAAAGTCCAGCACAAC
>DASPKH010000214.1:0-3152 GCA_035628175.1 Patescibacteria group bacterium | reverse complement strand
ACAGACGATGTGGGAAATGCTGACTATAATGATAAGCTCTCTTCTGACCGCGCTAGTGCCGTCAAAACATATCTTGTAAAAAATGGTATTGCCGCACATCGCATCACAACAAAAGGCTATGGGAAACGCCAGCCGCTCGTGGAAAGTAAAGATGAGGCCGCACGAGCGCAAAACAGGCGTGTTGAAATGGTGATTAAGTAGTATTTAAAAGATCTCGTTTTTAAAACATTACCTTTAGAAAAAGTCCGCAAAAAAATTTGCGGACTTTTTCATTTCCAAGTAAAATATAGCATTCCTATTAAACCAGGTCCAAAACCATGGGGGAACCTGCTACGTATGTTGGTACTATCAATGTAAGTGATTTGCAGTCATGGAGGCATAAACAGAATGATTTGTGCTGTACTGCAAGCCTTCTAAACTCATCCGGTGTAAGTTAAAAAAACTTCTAGCGAGCAATGTGCACTATGGTATAATAGCCTGATGCCCGTTAGGATTTAAAAACTAGTTTTTTCGTTGCCAGAATCCGGTATGCAGGAATCAGGAATCTTTTAAAAATGAAGATTACCTGACAAGCGAACTCGGAGAATAAATGACTTACCGATAGAATGAGGATGCGTGGAAAATACGCTTGTCATTCACAATTATTCTTTACGAATTTCAGATGGTTTTTTTCTTTCTATAATCGTGATAGAAGGAAACTCACAAAATTCGGGTTTTGTTGTCCTGCTGTTAACTCAGCAATTAATAGTGAATTCAGGAGTTCTTGTGTTTAACTATCAGCATTACGTACCCATTTTAAAAGTACGTCCGGGTGAAATAGGAGCTCTTATGGAGCTAGACGCGGCAACAGCCAAAAGGCTCACTCCTGTGCTCATTTTTCCCCGCTTTTCCGATGTTGTAAAAGAGGAAATCTCACAAAATGCGATAGACAATTACCTTGTAAATCTGCTGCCGGATATAAAAGGGAAATGGCCTTTCCTACAACGCGTCTTTGTCGATTTGCAATGCTTTGATAACCAGCGGGCAGGAAGTGAAAATTTTGTTGAATATATCTTCGATAAGCTCGAAGAATATAATATCCTAGGCGTTCCCGTTGTGAGTTTTAGTTGCTCACAGGAATTTAAAGCAGTAACTGCAAATATTAATGGCAAGTGCGGATGTGGTATAGCAGTTGTTATAGAGGATGCGGATTACGGCGTTGTGAGCATTCAAAACCTGATCCAGGAAATGCTCGCATCACTTGCATGCAAGCCGGGTGAGGTTGACATTATCCTCGATTACAAAATTGTAAATGCATCACTCCAGCAGGCGATTTTTGCAAGCGCAGTTTTTAGAATTTCAGCGCTTCCGCATCTTCAGAAGTGGAGGAGCCTCACGATGGCGGCCGTTTCGTATCCGCGCGATACCAGCGAGATGCAGAAAGGTATGAACAGGATCCCGCGGGTAGAGTGGAAGATCTGGCACCAGATTTTAAAAACTCCGCTGAAGCGTATTCCTACCTTTGGTGATTATAATACATTCTCGCCAAGTCACCCAGACCGCGACCCCCGCAAAAAACAGCCTGAACCGCGCCTCCGCTATACAATAGATAGCGAATGGCTGATCCTCAACGAAAAAGATATTGATAAGCTTTCTACAGACGAATTCACAGATATTTGCTACGAACTTGTACAAAGTCCAGAGTTTTGCGGGAAGCAATATAGCTGGGGCGATAATTTTATTGCTCGCTGCGCAGACGGCAAAGAAAATCCTGAATCACCAGAAATATGGCATAAAGTCTGCTCCAATCATCATTTAACTTTTATTACAAAGCATATCACAAAGATCCAGGAACAGTAATTTTAATTATCATTTATTCAACAGCGTATGCTATGGGAAATACACTTGAAACAACAAAGGAGAGCCTTGTAAGATCGCCAAACGGGCAGGATCGTAACTGTATTACGGCAGTTGCTGTTGAAAACTATGAGCGTGATAAGACGATTATTATTGAAAAAGACAATATCAAATACCATAAGTTTGGCAATACAGGCCCCGGTATCAAAGTTATACTCTCTTTTAAGTCGGAACACGGTGACATCTGGCAGGAAGAATACAGATTTGAATACGGTGAAACCTTTAAAAAAACGCACGAGGTAGATACGGCTAATGACGTCGGTACAAGTGTTATCTGGTGCGACGAAGACGCTGAAACGCCTGGAATGAAATAAAAAAAAGCCCGTTTAGAAAACGGGCTTTTTTGTGCGGAGAGAGAGAGATTCGAACTCTCGGTAGAGCATAACCCTACGCAGGTTTAGCAAACCTGTGCCTTAAGCCACTCGGCCATCTCTCCGTAGCTTAAAATTTGAAGTGCAAATATACAGCATTTTACTGCCTTTTCGCAAATATTTTTGTATGAATTCTTTTAAAAAGCAGGGATTATCTGTTTATATTCAATTTTCCCAAATAGTTAGTTCCATTTGTAGTAATAGATATCACATACGAACCCACTGCAAAACTGCCTGTTTTTAAAAGAATATCATTATGAAGGGGGGGCAACTCCTCTGAATGGATTTCCGCACCCAGCACGTCGAATATTTTTAAAAACGCTTTATCATTCTCATTTTTAAAACGTATAACTACATCTTCCGAAGCAGGATTTGGCGTGATGTTGAGCTCGCGGCTGCCATTTGAAAACGGAATCTCCGGAACATTTGTGAGCGAGAAATATTCAAGCAGCGAGCGTACTGTGGGCCCTTGATTTACTGTGATCTTCACAAAACTTGCGACGGAATCTACAGTAAATGTTTCCTCGCGTTCATTTATCGTAAAAATCCGGTAGAGCATTTGTCCCGATGGAAGCTGAAAACCTATCTCAACCGGAAGATTTTTAAAAATGCCCCATTCATTACTTTGACGCTGGATTATCTTCAGGTTCAGCTGTTCAGTTCCGTTACTACTTGGCGCCACTTCCAGCGCTATCTGGGGCCAGCCCTTGCCATACACCCATTGATGAAAAAATGGAGTCAGGTTGCGGCCGGTATAATCATTCATCGTTTTTAAAAGCGAATCTGTTGTTGCATTTCCATAGGCATATTTTTGCAGGTAATTTTGTAAAGCGCCGAAGTAGAGGGAATCTCCAAGTTCATGGCGCAACATACCAAGCACAACCG
>DASPKH010000213.1:0-7630 GCA_035628175.1 Patescibacteria group bacterium | reverse complement strand
TGCCGGATTCATTTGCATTGAATTCTGCGCTGGCGGAATTATATATTGAAAATAATTCACCAGATGAAGCTTTAAAAATTCTTGATGTATTGCTCACGAAGAACCTTGAAATAACGCAACTTGAGTCCCTGCTTGAACTTTGTGAATTGCAAGACGATGACCTGAACGGGAAGGAGTGGGAAATGCTTGAATCAAAAATCCTCGAGCTGCGCGCAGCTCGTTCGCAGAAGGAAGTACTGCAGTCACTTACGGTAATTGATCCGCAGCGTGGTTGTTTGAATTAGGAATAATGGTATGTTTTTAAAAGAAGTAACCGCAGTTCCTTTTAAAAGAATATGCGGTTTTCTTATTACAAATTAATCTTCGGGAAAAACCTCAATGAGTACATTCTTAATTACATCCCACGAAAAGCCATTCACCTGCAAATAGCGCACAAGCGATTCGCGTTGCTTTTCGACCGGTTTATAGCTGACCATTCTCAATTTCTTTTCAGCAGCTTTGAGCGCCATATTGAACGTCTCATCTTTGGGGAAATTCTCCTTTAAAGCTTTTTCAATGATTCCTTCCGCAACGCCGCGTTTTTTTAATTCCTGGAAGACTTTTTTCTCTGCTGCGGGCTTTTTTAAAAGGTAATCGCCGACGAACATTTTTGCAAAATTCTCATCGTTGAGGTAACCGAATTCTTTTAAAAAGTTTATTGCTATTAGCGCTTCGTCCTCAGTAAATTCTTTTTCAAGCATCCGCTGGCGAACCTGATATTCTGTTCGCGGTTTATATGTTGCAAAGGAAAGCGCTTTTTGCTTGAGCTTTACGATACGCTGCTCATCGCGGAGGGATTGCAAGAATTCATCCGTGACGATCTTCCCTTTAAACACATTATTCTGAAGGATAATATCGTAAAGGCAATTGACCGCGGGAATTCCGTCGACGTATATAAGACATCGGTTTGAATTTCCCTTTTGAACGATTGCTGTGACTACTTTTTCAGACATTTTTAAAAGTTTTAAAAATATTTGACAAAAAAAGAGGCAGGAATGAATTCCCACCTCAGTTTATAAAATGTATTTAAAAATTAGTTCGTCGCTGCTGCAATTCCATTTGCTGCTTTTTTAGACGGAGCTTTCTCTATTAATTCTGCTGCAGCTTCAGCCGGTACTTCCTTAGGTGCAGAAATATTGAGCGTCGCGCGAACCTCATTTTCAAGCTGGTCGAGAAGCGAAGGATTGTCTGTGAGAATCTTACGCAGACCGTCACGGCCCTGTACGCGTTCTTCCTTATAGCCAAACCATGAACCGCTTTTCTGTATAACGCCGTTTTCGATACCAACATCGATCATATCGCCAAGCTTAGAAATTCCTTCGTTGTACATTACGTCAAATTCTGTTTCACGGAATGGAGGCGCAACTTTGTTTTTTACAACTTTCACACGAACACGGTTACCAATGATTTCCGTACCCTCTTTGATAGCATCTTTTTTACGGATGTCCATACGAAGAGAAGCGTAGTATTTCAAAGCGTTACCGCCTGTGGTTGTTTCTGGGTTTCCGTAAATCACACCGATTTTGCTACGAAGCTGGTTCGTAAAGATAACCGTCGTGTTTGAGCGGCCAATCGCTGCGTTTAGTTTACGCATCGCCTGAGACATCAGGCGCGCTTGCGAACCCATCTGCGCATCGCCCATATCGCCTTCGATCTCCACACGTGGTGTAAGAGCTGCCACCGAATCCACGATTACAACATCAATCGCGCCGCTGCGCACAAGTGTCTCTACGATCTCAAGCGCCTGTTCGCCAAATTCTGGCTGCGAAAGTAAAAGATTATTAAGGTCAACACCCAGACGCTGCGCATATTTCACATCGAGAGCGTGCTCAGTATCAACGAATGCTGCAAGGCCTCCGCGTTTCTGCGCTTCAGCAATGATGTGCAAACAGATCGTTGTTTTACCGGAAGACTCCGGCCCGTAAATCTCGATGATACGGCCACGGGGAACGCCGCCGATACCAATTGCTGCATCAAGGGAAAGACAACCAGTCGGAATTGCTTCCACGAACTGAACATTTGTGTCGTTCAGGCGCATAATCGAGCCTTTTCCGTGGGCTTTTTCAATCTGTTCCATGGCCGCCTGAGCCATCTTCATTTTGTCCGCGCTGATCTTCGACGCCGGGTTCGTCGTCTTCGATACGTCTGCTAATGCCATATTTCCAACCTGTAAAAAAAGATAAAAAAAGTGAATTCCGAATGTGCCTATAGGACGCAAATTATGAAAATTTATGGTATAAAAAACAGCTTTTGTTAAACTTTTTTTTGAATTTTTTAAATAAAAATTAATTGACTAAAAACCCTGTAATAAAGCGGTTTCCGGCGCTATAAAGGTAAGGAACAGCAGTTTTTTTCTTTATTTGTATGAAACAAAAGAGGACTTTTAAAAAAAATTAATGTTGATGAAGTAAAAAAACGTACACCAGACCAAAAAATCACCCTCCTTAAATTTGACAATTGGTACGTAGTATGAAATGGTATCCGTTTCTGGAGCATACGATTCTTGATTATCTGGAAGAGTGGAAGCCCCTCCGCTTTTTTTCAGAAAACTATTCAGACCCTGAGGATGTAAATATAAATGCACTGCGCTATCATCTTCGCTGCCTCCATGACAATGCCTCATCACACCTAATACACACAAAACCGAAAGCGACCCGCACACCACAAACCAGATGATGGTAAGCACCTACATGCTCACGCGCAAAGGCCACCAGTACCTGAAGGCGCTCCGCACAAAAAGTGATAAAATCATGCCAACACCGGGTGTGCAAAAGCGGCCACCACCTACGATATTTACCATTCCTTTACCATTTGAACAGAAGTAGTTTGGGGATTAGCTTGTAAAAATCTACTTTTAAAGGTTCATTCACTATACATTTTACTTTGATAAGTATGTTTGTAAGATTTGTTTGATTGCCGTTATTGCTATTTACTGTAAGCCGCCTACTATTTTCGCTCAGGAGCAGAAAATACCTGTTGGCACTCACCCGTCAGAAATTATCCGCATGGGCGATGATCTACATGTATTTTGCAGTGGGGCGGATATGAATGAAAATGGAATTGTAGATAAAGATCAGGGCGATGTGGAGGCTTCGTGGTGGATTGTTGATGCAGCAATGATGAATGTGAAGCCGAGTAAGGTGCTGGAGGGCAGATTTTTTAAAAGAGGCACCACTGAACCTCGCTATATCTCCTGCGAATTCCGGTTATAAAAACAATTCAATATTCTTATTTCATAATGGAAAAATTAAAGAATATCATCAAAGCACGCAAGAGTTAATTCTAGAGTTACTGATTCATTAAAAAACGTCATTGATATGAACTACTCTTCTCCTGCAAGTGACGATTCAACCCATTTTGCGCTGTTTGCATATTCAAAAATAGGGGATATGTATTATAGTTCTTTTTTTAGGAATGATATTTATACAAATGGAAATATAGAAATTAATACAGGTATTTCAACATTCGAAGGGACTGTTCAGACGAGTTCAGAAAGGGGTGCGCTTATTTTAGGCAAGGGAAATTCCGGAACATCAAATTCGATATTGCATGAGGACTTTTGGTGTGCATGGAAAACTACTACCATCGTATGCGAAGGTGCTAATTTCATGTCAAGATACAATGGGCTTTATTATATTGTAATGCATGAAGCACATCGAGTTATTGGTGTAAGTCCTTATCCTGATCCTGTTGACAAAAAACAAGGTACTATATTCAAAACCATCCCAACACACACCACTGGCGCAAATGGCCCACGTGAATGTGCGATTGACGGCGATAATCTCTACGTCGCCAGCTACAACTGTGATATCCGCAAATTCAGTATTTCCACGGGTAAGCTTTTAAACATTATTCCAATCTCAGGAAAAGCCGACCCAATCCATGAGCCTTTTGCAGTTTCTGCTTCCGTTTCACCAAATCCTTTTAAAAATTCTGCCGTTATTTCCGCTACATTCCCGCCGCATATTCACTTTGCTGAAATCGAGATTTTTACTGCTACCGGAAATTCACTGGGAGCCTTTAAAAATCAAGTTGTGAATGGGGCGTTGAGTTTTAATATTGATCATGCTTTACGACTGGCTTAAGGGTAGTACATGACAAAGATTTATGCCGGAAAGCAAATGTCCGTTGTGCCATTTATCGTAGTAAAATAGTTTTTAATAAAACTTTTAAAAGCTTGCCAGAATAAAAAATCTCCGTAAATTTGTAGCGCTCATTACAGGTGCTTTTGTTTTTAAAATACTACTGCAAAAACAAAAGAGAATAGGGAAGTACGGGTGAAAATCCCGCGCGGTTGCGCCGCTGTAACGGTTTGCTTGTTTCTGGGTTACTGCTCACAGTCAGTAATCAGCCACTGTTTTTTTTTACGGGAAGGCACGAAACACGATGTAAAAACCGAAGCCAGAAGACCTGCCTGCAATGCTCATCGAACTGATGTTTTATAAAGATATCTATGAGGCTTCTTTAAAAAACACTCAGGCTGGAACCATCCGCGCATAACGGATGCGATGAGGAAGTGAATGCAGGCTCTCTTGCGTGTACGCTCCAAAGCGCACCAACTCCCGACATCATTTCCCATCTGATTACAGCTCTTAAAAAGTATCTCATCAATTTTTTTATATTTTTCAGGTTTAGTTTCAATGGAAATGTTTCAACGCTTTTCGAAAATTGCTGTTATAGCAACTATTTTTACTTTTTCATTTTTTAAAGCATCTGCACAGAATGAATTGCGGATTCCAGTGGGTACCCAGCCTGCAGAGATTATCCGCGTAGGCGATGACCTTCATGTATTCTGCTCCGGAGCTGACCTCAATTTTGATAAGACCTTTAATGAAGGTGAAGTACCAGCATCATGGTGGATTCTGAATGCGAATACTCTTGCAGTGAAATCAAGCAAGATATTTGAGGGGGAATTTCTGCCATACGCGCCAATGAATATCCGCATTGGCGAAAATGCAACGTTCCTTATAATGAACAATAAGGTTAAAAAATACGATACAGAAACTCAGGAAATGATTTCGGAAAGCTTTGTTGCGGTTCCTACAGAAGCAGGTTCTATTATTGCACTTTTTACACAAAGCGCTTTCGGTACTGAATTTCTCTCTGTCGTCACGCGTCCTTCATTAACTTCTGCAGGACTTATCTTTACTGCTGATGCTTCCAATGGAGGTGTGGAATTAGATGTTGATACAGTTGGTATCAATCCTCTGCAGGTATGGTCTGATGTAGAGCTGATGAGTGGGCGGGCGAGAGGAATTGTTTTAAATGAAGGGCTATTTGGCCAGGGTAATTCTACTATCACGTTATCAAGCAATACAGAAGAAGCCGTGATGGAAACTACACTTCCTCTTGGCGATGGGGCTAATTTTTTCCAAGTAGAAGGAGATTCTGTATATGTAGTTGTGAATGGGTCACATCAGGTGGTTGTCATTGATATGAACAACCAGGCAATCGTAAAAACCATTGCTACAGGTACAGAGGCTTTTAACGGACCACGGGAGGCCGCCATCTGGGGAAACTATCTTTTAGTTACTACGTACAATAATGATATTCGTGTCTTTGATATTCCCACAGGTAACCTTATCAATACTATTCCGGTATCAGGAAAAGTTGACCCAATCCAGATTTATAATGGAAAAGTTATTGCCGGGATTACTTTAAAAAACGATTACTCTGCTGATAATGCTCTGGCTATTTTAAACCTGGATAGTGTTTTGTCATACGGAACATCTGTTGCTGAAGAAAAAATCAGCTTCATAGTATCTGCAATTGCTCCAAACCCTATTCAGGCCTCTGGTGTTATTTCAGCTACTTTTCCATCAGAGACATCAATAGCGAGAATTGAAATCATAGCACCAAACGGAGTTTCTGTCGGTGAATTCACAACGGGTCTTCATAATGGAGAATTACGTTATGTCCTTAATTCAGATGAATTAGGACTTTCACAGGGACAATACTTAGCTAAAATTACAGCAGGCAGCAGTATTTCTATACTTCCATTTGTTGTCGTAAAATAATTAAATAAATGGAACACAGTCGTTTTTTATTTGAAAAGCCCCGGCCGCAAAAGCCGGGCTTTTTTGTTTCCACTGGTTTTTTTATTCTTTTGGTGAATCTCCTCTGTATTCAAAAACTGATGGCACAAAACAAAGATTCAATTTTTATTACAAAACCTGTGGAAGTAGAAGCTATACGGCACATAGACAGAAATTCATCAGCTCTCACGCCTGTTAGTATTATTTCCATTGATGAGCTAAAAAATACCGGGGCGTGGCAGGTTTCTGATGGTCTTGCATTTACACCGGGGATATTTATCCGGAATTACGGTGGCTTGGGTGGATTGAAAACCGTGTCGTTACGTGGAGCAAATGCAAGCCAAACGACTATTCTCCTTAATGGTGTGCGGCTAAATTCCTCGCAGAATGGCCAGTTTGATCTAAGTACCCTGCCGGCTTCATTCGTTGATGAAATTGAAGTCATGCGTGGTGGATCTTCTATGATGTTTGGGGGAAATGCAATAGCAGGAGCTATAAATATAAAAACCCAAAAAGGTAGTGAAGGAAATGCATTAACAACCCACCTTTCCTATGGCTCTTTCCAAAGTAGTTTGCTATCTGTTTCTGGAAACCTACCCATTAGTGACTCACTCAACCTTTTTGCAATAGGTGAATTTTCAGGTTCGAAAGGGGATTATTCATTTGATTCCGAGCAGTTTGGTGAGATTGAACGGCTGCAAAGAAGCAATGGTGATTTTAAAAATCTGACAGGATTGGCGGTAGTCCAATTCCCATTCCTGTCATTACAATGGAATGCACAAGGGCTCTACAGAGCAACAAATCGTGGTACGCCAGGGGCTGTGCTCCAGGGTAGGGTGGAATCCTCAAATGCCCGTCTTCAAGAGTACGACAGGCTTATATCACTCTCAGCAGATAAGGAATTTTCGGAGGGAGCCTCATTGACAATGCTTTTATCAGGCCGGGGCAATACGATGGTGTATGATGATCCGGACATGTCTTTTACTACAAATAAAGGGATTAGTACTTTTGATAATAATGAATATTCAGTTCGAAGCGTTTTAAGATTGTTTCTTTCAAAAACTCTTGCTGAAATTACCGCTGAAGGGATCCTTGCAGAACTCTCAGGAGATAATCTGCAACCTGGTGTCGGAAAATATATCAATAGAATACAAGCCGGAATTGGTGGAAGGGTAGAACATGAGATTCATACCGATTCCCTTCTAAAGATCACGCTTCATACGGGTATTAGGTTTGATCATTTTTCTGATAGAGGAAATTCTGTTTCTCCATTGCTTGGAGCCGGATTCTCATTTTTTAAAAATCTGCTTATACGCACCCAGTGGAGTTATAATTTCCGTCCTCCAACATTTAACGAAATGTATTATCTAAATTATGGTAATGCCCTGCTTAGGCCTGAAAAATCGCATTCCTTTAATCTGGGTGCGGTTTGGCAACCAGTATCGTTTAGCTACACGGAAGTAGAACTTTTTTTAATCCGTACAAGCGACCAGATAGCAGGGGTCCCAAAAAATCCCGTTCAGTGGAGCGCTCAGAACATCGGGCTTGTCATTTCC
>DASPKH010000212.1:0-7422 GCA_035628175.1 Patescibacteria group bacterium | reverse complement strand
TATAAAATTCTGCAAAATTAAGATTGTTTTTGCACCAGCTAATCAATTCAGAATTATAATCACAACCAAACAGTTTTGCGTTTTTTAAAACCTTTACGTGGCGTATCAGACGCCCACAGCCGCAGCCAAAATCAAGGATATTTCTAAAATTTTCCGGCTCAATTCCGGCTTCGCGCAGTTTTAAAAACATGTCGTCGACAATTTTTTTCCCGGAGGAAATAAAAATCTCGCTCCAGCGCGTTCCGATAACAAGAAATCGCAGCTGCGGTGGTGGAAGTGGAATGCCATTGTGCGAATTGCCGTTGGAAAATTCTCTTACAAGAATGGTCGGTGTAGCTGAGCGCGTGTTTTTAAAAAGCTGGCGGGAAATGTCGAGCAGGCCAAGATTCTGGAGTGTATTTTTGATTTGCTGTTTCATGCTTTTAAAAAGAAAACCGCACTGGATTACATTGTTGTAAAAAAACAAAGATAATCACAATGCGGCAGATTTCTTTTAAAAACGAAGATCATACCTTACAAAACCTTTTAAAAGGCATTGGCGCCAAGCATTACAAGCGTGCAGTCGTGCTCTACTTCGATGCCGCTCTCACGTGCTTTTTCTTCTAGGGTATCGTTATGCGCGCCGGGATTCATGATAATCCTCCGTGGGTGCACAGCAATAATTTCATCAATGAGTGGCATGGAATTCTTCTCGCCGAGGTAGAGTGTTACCGTATCAATTGGCTCCGTGATGTCGCTCAGGTTTTTAAAACACGGAAGACCCTCGATATGTGTAAATGCAGGATTCACCGGCAAAACATTGAATCCATGCCTTATCAGCATTCTCACTGCTTTATTTGCAAAACGGTCGGGCTTTGGAGAAGCGCCTAGGACCGCCACATTTCTTGTTTCCATCATCGTCACCTTTTTAAAAGTTTTTAGTCTTTTATAATCTCGTATCCTGCGTTGTTCCAGCCGGAAAAGCCTCCATCCATAGATATAACGTTTGAATACCCCATTTTCTGTAAATTATCCGCCGCCAGCGCTGAACGAAACCCCCCGCCACAGTACAATACTATTTTTGCGTCCTTTTCAGGAATTTTCTTCTCAATATCGCGTTCGATAATTCCCTTGCTCAGATGGATTGCTTGTGGCAGATGTCCGGCAGCCCATTCGCTTTCCTCGCGAACGTCAATAAGATTAAATATCTCACCATTTTTCAACCATTCATTTACTGTATTAACATTTATTTCGCGGATATTTGATTTAGCACCCTGTACGATTTTTAAAAAACCTTCTGAATGATCTTTCATACTTATACTTTCGAAGTTTTAAAAAAGTTCTGTTAATTATTAACCACCAAACTGATCTTTCTTTTCTTTAAAAAGCACATTGAATGTTGTCATTGAACCGTAACAACGCGTAATATACTGCTGCAATTCCACTTTTTCGCCGTCTGTGAGCACTTTATGCGAATTTATTTTTTGCTCGAGTACGCGAAGGTTATCGCGCATCATTACAATTTTGTGGAAAAATGTTTCAATCGGTACTTCTTTTGCCTGGAGCGATTCATCCTGTGGTTTTAAAAGCATCGTGCCACCACCCCAGCGGGTACCGAGCAGCGGAACCGATACATTCGGCCTTTCAAAACCAGTGGCTGTCAGAATCTGCTGCGCGATCTGTTCTATTAATTGCGTTAGAGGCATTTCAAGTGAAGTAATTTCTGCAGTAGTCTCCGCATTTTCAAGGCCAGACTGCTCTGGTGAAAGATTCTTTAAACCCTCAGGAAAGAGTATTTCCGCTGTACGCTCAAAGATAGATTTTACAGTGCCTATGCCATAATGCTGATGGCGAACTTTCATGCCGATATGAAGCGATTCGATTTTCATGGATATTCGAATAAAAGTTATGTAAAGTTCTCATGTGGAAAAGTTGTTGATATGTCTGCCAAGATACGTCTTTACGCCATTTGAAGCAAATTTTATGAGAAAGTGAAAACCCTTGTGGAAAACTTGTGTGAAACGTGAACAGCCCGAATGCTTAATTTTAAAATAAGAGCATGCAGCGCTTTTCACCGAATGGATTTTCACCACGCGCCGGGTTTGCAGCAGCCAGTGCTTATCGGTAGAACTGGAATGAAAGAGGATTAAAAAAAAACAACGCGGCCTTGCAGCGGCCGCGGCGAAATTACTCCATTACTCTATATATATGTCAATACTGCCATTTCTTTAAACAGTTTATACTTTCATTTTCCCGGTATGAAAATGACTATGGAGCAACTGTATCTTGTTCAAAGCTCATTTAAGCAGGTCGAAGCGTTTTCAACTATAATTGCCACGCTGTTTTATAACCGTTTATATGATATTGCGCCGCATTTGCGTGAACGCCTATCATGTGAGGCACGGCATCAGGGGGCGTTATTTGTTGAGTTTATTTCTTCTATAATTGATAATTTCGAAGATCGTGAGAAAATAGAGAGCCTTGCCCGTGATCTCAGGTTGAAGCATCACACCTTTGCAAGTTGTTTAAAAGGAATCCCTGCAATAGAAAACGCTTTTTTCTGGACACTTGAAGAGGTGATTGCTGAAGATTTTACGCCCGAGGTTAGAAGCGCGTGGGTTATGTTTTACCAGGAATTAAAACAATTATTTGATTACCGCTTCGTGCGCTATAGAGTCTATGATATTGAAACTGCTTAATTTTAAAACAATATCCTTCAATGAAAGAACCGTTTTTGCACAATTATAAAGTACGCGTGAGCGATCGGGCAAAACGCGTACTTTTAAAAATCTCCGTGCAGAATGGTCTCGAAATTGTCATCCCAAAACGCTACCCTAAAAATCGCATTCCTGAAATTATCGAGCGTCGCCGTGCGTGGATCGAGACAACGTTAAAACGAATGGACGAGCGCAGGCGTAAATTCACTGCGCAGGCAAGCGTTCTCCCCGAAATGATAAATCTCGAAGCTATCCGTGAAGACTGGCTCGTAGAGTATACTTTTAAAAACACGAAGAAGATTTCCATAACGGAGGAACCAGGCTGCGTTTTAAAATTGGAAGGGGAGATTGATAATATTCCGCTTGTAAAAAAAGCCGTGCAGAAATGGGTTTCGCGACAGGCGAGAATCAATCTTCTGCCGTGGCTGGATGAAGTAAGCCGTGAAATAAACTTGCCGTTTTCAAAAGCCACGATTCGCTCACAGCGAACGCGCTGGGGCAGCTGCTCCAGCCGCAAGACCATCTCTCTTAACCGCAATTTGCTTTTTCTGCCTGAAGAGCTTGTACGCTATATCCTCATACATGAACTCGCTCACACTGTCGAGCTCAATCATTCCGCCCGCTACTGGAAACTTGTCGAGGAAAAAGAACCAAATTTTAAAGAATTTGACAAGGCGATGCGCGATGGCTGGAAGTGGGTTCCGGCGTGGATGATGTGACTTCTTTGTCATAGTTCTTCTAAAAGGACTGTCTTCTTTAAAGCTCGTTTTTAAAATCTCTCCTCCGAAAATTTAACTTGCGCAGAATCCTTTAAAAGTTATTTTTGCTTTAAAACACCACACCAAAATCTATGGAAAATATCTCGGCGGAATGGCTGCAAAATATCCCGGCCTTAAAAGATGTGCCGCTTGAGCAACTGCGCTGGTTTGCGGCGAATAGCAGGCATTATGTTCTGGAAGCGGGCGAGCATCTTTTTAAAACGGGCGAACCAATTGCAGGGACGCATATTATCGTAAGCGGGCGCCTGCGCATTACCATGCTGCAGAATAATTCATTGCGTGAGGTAGGCGTGATTGAGGCTCGTGAAATTACGGGTCATCTGCCATTTTCGCGTGGAAAAGTTGCTTTTGGAATGGGAACGGCAATTGAGAAAACGCAGGTAATGACGTTCCCGACGGAGCGGGTTCACGATTTGATTGTGCATAATTACGAACTGACAGAGGCACTCGTGCATGTGATGTCAAACCGCGTTCGTGATACGACCGCTCTGCAGCAGCAAAATGAAAAAATGATGGCGCTTGGCAAGCTTTCCGCTGGGCTGGCGCACGAACTGAACAATCCCGCTGCGGCAATTGTGCGGAGTTCGGCGTCTTTAAAAAAGCATTTGCGTCACACACCGGAGACATTTAAAACTGTGATGTCGATCAAGATCAGTCCTGAAGAAGTGGATGCCGTCAATGAGCGTATGACAGCAGTGCTTTTAAAAACTGACCATCCGACGCTAAACCTGATGGAGCGCACTGATAAGGAAGATGAAATGTATGATTGTCTGGATGAAATGGGCGTTGATAATGCGCAGGAAATTGCTGAAAATTTTGTTGATTTCGGCTTTTCTTGCGACGACATCGAGTTTTTTAAAACGCATATTCCCCAAACGCACATGTCACCTGTACTAAACTGGATAAATAATAATCTGGTAACGGAAAAAATGGTGAATGATATTCACGATGCATCAGAGCGGATTTCTACGCTGGTGAATTCCGTAAAGAACTTTACGCACATGGACCGCGCAGGAGATATGCAGAAGACCGATATTCACTCGGGCATAATGAATACGCTCAATATGCTGAATTATAAAATTAAAAAAGGTAATATTGAAGTTATTGAAAAATTTGACAGGACGCTGCCAGAAGTCAACGCGATGGTTGGCGAATTGAACCAGGTGTGGACAAACCTGATTGATAATGCGATTGACGCGATGGAGCCGCAAGGCAAGGGAACACTGGAAATTATAACCCAGAAAGACGGGGACTTTGTCCGGGTTTTAATTATTGATAGTGGTGCAGGAATGACACCGGAAGTGATGTCTCGGATTTTTGATCCGTTCTATACGACGAAGGAAATGGGTAAGGGGACAGGTCTTGGGCTGGACGTAGTGCAGCGGATTGTGAAACAGCATAATGGCGCCGTAAGGGCGAAGTCGCAGCCAGGACGGACGGAATTTGAGGTATGTTTCCCGATAGATGGGTAAGATTAAAAAGGTGAGACGTATTTCTCCGTAGGGGCGGTATTCAAGACCTGACCTCTTTTTAAATTACCATGTGGATGTGTCCCTTTGACGCGCGGTTATGTTTAAAACCTGCCCCTACGAGATTTTTTAATTTGTCATTCCCTTGAAAAGGGGAATCTCAATCCGGCAGGTCGCGTCAAGTGAATAATATCGTTTTAAAAACAGGATTTTTAAAGAATTTCAAAAGCTTTTTTCAACATCTTATAACATGAGATTCTCCTTATCAGCGGAATGACAGATGTGCATGGATGAAGTTTGGAGAAAATTCACATTACATTTAAAAATATGAGTCAGCCAATAATATTCGCAATAGATGATGACCCGCAGGTGCTGCGCGCGGTGAGCCGTGATCTGAAAACGCAATTCCGTAATGAATATAAAATTCTGAGCACGACCTCGGCGAAAGAGGCACTGGAAATGCTCACGTCTTTAAAAAATAAGGCGGAATCGGTTGCGCTTTTTTTGAGTGATCAGCGGATGCCGGAGATGGAGGGCGTGGACTTTTTAGAGAAGGCGCGCGCGACCTTTCCTGATGCGAAACGGGTGCTGCTGACGGCGTATTCTGATACGAATGCTGCCGTAAAGGCGATTAATTCTGTGAAGCTGGATTACTACCTCATGAAGCCATGGGATCCCCCGGAGGAAAAGCTTTTTCCTGTGCTGGATGACCTGCTGGACGACTGGCAGAATTCGTATGTGCCCCATTTTAAAGGCATAAAGCTGATTGGCTACCAGTTTTCGCCGAAGTCGCATTATATCAAGGACTTCCTCGCTGGAAATCTGATCCCGTACATGTGGCTGGATGCGGAAATAAGCGAGGAAGCGCAGATTCTGATAAAGGCGAATGGCCTTGAAGCGGCGGATTTTCCTGTGATGGTGTTTGAGGACGGTTCGGTGTTAAAAGCCCCCACGATCAATGATGTGGCGTTAAAAACCGGGATGAATCCGACCGTGAAAAATGATGTATATGATGTGATAATTATTGGCGCCGGCCCGGCGGGACTGGCTGCTGCGGTCTATGGCGCGTCCGAAGGTTTAAAAACGCTGCTTATCGAACGTCGCGCTCCGGGCGGGCAGGCGGGAACGAGCTCGCGGATTGAAAATTATCTGGGATTTCCGTCGGGGCTGAGTGGCGCGGACCTGGCGCGTCGTGCGATTACGCAGGCAACACGCTTTGGAACGGATTTTCTATCTCCACGGCAGGTGAAGGAAATTCGCGTGAAGGACGGTTATAAAACGCTTCTTCTGGACGATGATACAGAGGTGAATTCGCGCGCGATTGTGATCACAACGGGTGTGGACTACCGGAAATTAGAAACGCCGGGAATCGCTGATTTTACCGGCGCGGGTGTGTATTATGGCGCAGCGACGACGGAGGCGGGCGCATGTAAGGATAAAGACGTTTTTATCGTTGGAGGCGGCAATTCGGCGGGGCAGGCTGCGATGTACCTCGCAAAATTTGCGCGGCAGGTCTATATTCTCATTCGCAAGGAAGACCTGACGTCCACGATGTCGTCGTACCTGATAGACCAGATTGCGGGTACGCCGAATATTGCCGTGATGTCAAAGTCGGAAATCGTGGGGGCCTTTGGTGATGGCAAGTTGCAACGGCTGTGCATTATGAATCTCAATACGAAGCAGACGAGCGATTATCAGGCCGATGCGCTGTATATCTTTATTGGGGCGAAGCCGTACACGGACTGGCTTGATGCGGAAATTTTAAAAGACGCGAAGGAATATCTCATCACGGGGCGTGACCTGCGGGCAAATCCCGATTTTTTAAAAACGTGGAAACTCTCCCGCGACCCATACCTGCTGGAAACAAGCTGTCCCGGCGTATTTGCCGCAGGCGACGTTCGCTCCGGCGCTATGAACCGCGTGGCCTCAGCCGTTGGAGAAGGCTCTATGGCGATTAGCTTTGTGCATAAGTATTTGGCGGAAGTGTAGAGGTTTTGTGAGTGCGGTGAGTTTCGGGAGTTTTTTTGAAACCTTGAATCTGCCTTTTTAAAATCGTCATTGCGAGGAGGTCTTCTGACGTGGCAATCTCAAATACAGGTTGCCTCGCGTCCGAAGTATTTGCGATTGCCACGCTGCGCTCGCAATGACAATTCTGCTTAAAAAAATCCTCATTTCGACAGTCTTTTTAAAAGTTCTGTATCTTCTTTTACAATTGTTGTAAGGTTTTTAAAAGTCGCGGTATTTTCGTGTGAAGTTTGTTCTACCTGACGCAAATACTGAAGCAATTCGGCTAATTTGTCATTTGGCAAATTGCTGATGATTTGGATGATTTCTTGTTTTGTTGTCATTGTGAGTATTTAGTATTTTTAAAAAGTATTTTAAATTAGGACTTAACTCCAAGTCGGTTTAAAAAATTATAAACTAGTACTATGGACCTACTTTCAAAAAGCATCTCTGAAATACAAAAGTGGAATTGGA
>DASPKH010000211.1:0-4760 GCA_035628175.1 Patescibacteria group bacterium | reverse complement strand
GTTTTTAAAAGTTTCTGCAAGATCTTTAAAAGCGGTCGTTTCATATTCACTGGCAATCTTTTCAGCTCGGACTTTATCTTGGTCGTAAATCCCTGCCAAGCGTGCATTAGGGGTGTTTTTTAAAAGCCGTGTATGGATTGCACCAAGATGGCCAGTACCAATAACCGCGATTGAAACCATTTTTAAAAGAAAAAATGAATGTAAAAATTTAAAACTGGTACTAAAACCAGTGTGGTTTAACTCACGCCTTCGGATGCGCCTTTTTATACGCATTTTTTAAACGCTCTACAGACACATGTGTATACACCTGCGTGGTGGAAAGCGATGTGTGTCCCAGCATTTCGCTTACAGCGGTGATATCCGCGCCTGCATCCAGCAGATGCGTGGCAAACGTGTGGCGAAGCACGTGAGGACTTTTTTTCTGCGACTCTGTGACAGTCTGAAGCGCAGTGCGAACCATGCGGTACACGACGGAAGGATTCAGTTCTGAACCACGTGCGCTTACAAACAGTATATCGGCCGGATTTTTTAAAAGTTCAGTTCTTTTCAAAAGATAAATTTGTAAAGCCTCAAGAGCTTTTTGGCCGATGGGTACAATGCGTTCTTTATTGCCCTTACCTACAACACGAATAGTGTTTTGCGTGAAATTCAGATCCTGAAGGCGCACCTGTAAAAGCTCTGCCAGCCGCAGCCCGCATGAGTAAAATAGCTCACAGATAGCCGCATCACGTGCGCCCTTTGCCGTGGAAATATCAAAATTTTTAAAAAGACTGTCTGTTTCAGAGGTTTGCAGGAATGATGGTATTTTCTTTTCTGCTTTTGGTGTCGAAACTAAGGCCGCAGGGTTTCGTTGTGTGATACCGCGTTTTAGGCAAAATGAAAAAAAGGATTTTACAGCTGCGATCTTGATGCGTAGCGATTTTTTATTGAGGCCTTTTTCATGTAGCCAGCCAAGAAATGGACGGATGTCTTCAGCTTTTAAAACTTCCGGTGGAGGCACTTTGTCAAATGTTTCTTTTAAGAAGTCATACAGCTCTTCCAATGCACGCTGATATGCCCGCAGTGTATGCTCTGAGTAGTTTTTTTCGATGTCGCAATACTCTAGGAAAGCGCGGATTGCGTGGTGAAGCTGCATTTTCTTTTAAAAACAGGAGCAAATGTATATAATTAACACAAAAATGCTCAAAAAAAAGCTTATAGACAAAGAATCATCGATCAGGAAACTAGTTTTACGATACTTTTAAAAGAATTGGTTATTTTTAAAAATATCTACTTTATAATTTTTATTTAAAAGACGGGAATCTAAAGATTTTATGCGAAAAATTTTGAATTTTATAGCCGGAGAATTTGTCGAACCCGTTTCAGGACAATATCTTGAGAATTACGAGCCAGCAACCGGTAATGTATATTCTGTTGTTGCAGACTCAGATGAGCGCGATATAGAAGCGGCCGTGAAATCTGCTCAGTCAGCTTTACCGATCTGGAGCGGTATGCCTACGGAAAAGCGTTCTCAAATTCTTATAAAAATAGCTGATGCAATAGAAGCAAATCTTGAAAAATTCGCCCGGGCCGAATCAACCGATCAGGGAAAACCCATCTGGCTCGCCCGTACGGTTGATATTCCGCGCGCCGCTGCTAATTTCCGTTTTTTTGCAACGGCTATCCTGCATTTTTCTACAGAGGCACACCCGATGGATGATGTTGCGCTCAACTATACGCTTCGAACGCCTCTTGGTATTGTCGGCTGTATTTCACCGTGGAATTTGCCGCTATATTTATTCACGTGGAAAATCACTCCGGCACTCGCCACGGGCAATTGCGTAATAGGCAAGCCATCGGAAATGACGCCTATGACAGCACATCTCCTTGCTGAAATTTGCGCTGAAGCAGGCCTGCCCTCCGGCGTTCTGAACATTGTTCATGGTCTGGGCAGTAAATGTGGTGCCGCGCTTGTTTCACATCCAAAAATCTCAGCAGTTTCATTTACAGGAGGCACAAAAACAGGTGCCGATATAGCAAGAATTGCTGCGCCTATGTTTAAAAAGCTGTCGCTGGAGCTTGGTGGGAAAAACCCGACGATCATATTTGCCGACTGCGATTTTGAAAAAACGGTGGAAACTGTTGTTAATTCCTCATTTAGAAATCAAGGCGAAATCTGTTTGTGCGGCTCACGGATTTTTGTTGAAAAACCGCTGTATGAGCGTTTTAAAGTCGAATTTTTAAAAAGAGTTTCTGCCCTTAAAAATGGTGACCCGCAGGATGAAAACACGCAGCAGGGCGCCATTGTGTCGAAACAGCATTTTGATAAAGTATTAAGCTATATTGAGCTGGCTAAAGAAGAGGGCGGTATCATACTCGCAGGTGGTGAACCTGCACATGTCAGCGGACGTTGTGAAAAAGGGTGGTTTATCGCACCAACGGTGATCGAAGGCCTGACCCCGCATTGCCGCACAAACCAGGAAGAAATTTTCGGGCCAGTTGTGACGATCACTCCTTTTGAGACGGAAGACGAAGTTCTTCAATGGGCAAATTCCACACAGTATGGCCTGGCAGCTTCTGTCTGGACGGAAAATCTTACACGCGCGCACCGCTTGTCAGCCCAAATCCACAGTGGTATTGTCTGGGTGAACTGCTGGATGCTGCGTGACCTGAGAACTCCATTTGGCGGTGTAAAGCAATCCGGTGTTGGCCGAGAGGGGGGACTGGAAGCGCTGCGATTCTTTACTGAACCAAAAAATGTGTGTATCAAATATTGAGCTGGTGAGTTATTAGGTTAGTGAGATCTGAGTTTTTATTAAGAAAAAAGAAAATTATTATTTCAACTTTTAAAGCGTAACGTATAAATCGAGGCGCTTGGCTTCTACAATAAATATGATTAATCAGGCATTTGATTCAGAACGTGCACCGGAACCAGTGGGATTATATCCACATGCGCGCAGGGTAGGTAATTTACTGTTTATTTCAGGCGTAGGCCCGCGGCAGCGCGGTAAGAAGGCGATACCGGGAGTAGAACTTGACGCAGAAGGTAATATCCTGTCTTACGATATTGAGGAGCAAACACGATCAGTGTTTCAAAATATACGCTACGTCGTGGAAGACGCTGGTGGCAAGTGGGAGGACATTGTCGACGTAACTGTTTTCCTGACGGATATGAAACGAGACTTTAAAAAGTTCAATACACTGTATGCAGAATATTTTAAAACTAATAAGCCATGCCGTACAACCGTCGAAATTAATGCGCTCCCGACACCGATTGCTGTTGAACTGAAATGTATCGCCGTGATCGAATAATTTTTAAAAACATACAAAAGGTTTTTAAAAGAGTTACCAACTGCTTATTTAGGCGTATAAATATGAAAAGACTTTTTCTTGCTATCCTTTTTTTCACTGGCTTACAGGCGCTGGCACAACCAAGAATTTCGTATATCCTGCCAGACATCGGGACGCCTGATATGAACACCTATGTGGAGATCATCGGGCCAGGTTCGCTTGCAGACCGTGGAAACTTCGGTGGAAACGGTTTATTCCGCAATCCTCCAAATGATCCTGTCCGTCTGGAATGCGTGAATGCTGCCGATAATAGTAAAATTACTTTCGGCCCGCTCATTGTAAGCTGGGATGGCAGAATGGTCTCTACTCAGATATTTGTTAATCCATGGGTAAGACCAAATGACTGGGACTGGGAACGGCTCACTCCTGAATTCAGGATTCCAATCAGGATAGTGGTGAATGGTCAGCCCTCAAATATTGATACATTCTATATAGTACAGCCATTCCCTTTCGGAGACCGGCGCACACTAAATGAATCTGTATTAGGCACAGGCAGCCTGGGGAAACGTTCCCGTCGTGGTGCAATGATCGTGGATAGTATGGTACTCGGGCAGCGTGAATATGCTGTTAGCAATGCAGGAGTGCAGGGTTTCCTTCCCTTTGTACTTTTGTCGAAAGGCAAAATCGAAGGTTCAGGAATTTCAGGCATTTCTGTCAATGGCGAAAATAATGGCGGGATAAGGGCAGGTAACGGGGGACCGGGTGGCGGCGGCGGCGGTGGAGCTTTTTGTGATGTCGTAGGCACCAGCGGCGGACAATTTGGTGGTAACGGTTTTACCGGTGGCGGTGGTGGCGGAACCAATACGCCAAACAGCCGGCGTGAAGGAGGGAATGGTACCGGAACTAATGGATCGAATGCTACAGGCGGGGCAAGTTTAAACGGAATACCGGGTGGAGCTACTCCTGCGCATGAATCTGCCGGCGGTGGTACCGGACATCCATTCGGCAGTTCCGGGCAGGGTTGTTCCGATGGTGCAAATTGCGATCCACCGGGAGGTTACGGCGGAGGAAGCGGATACAGGCAAAATCAGCGCGGCGGCGGTGGCGGATATGGTACAGAAGGGCAGCCAACAAATTCCCGTGGCGGTAAAATCCATGGTAACTCTCCTGTTGTGCCAATAGCTGGAGGTTCCGGCGGAGCAAGTGGAAATCCACAGGGCTTAGCTGTATGTTCCGGCGGCGGCGGTGGTGGTGGTGGTGCTATCCAGATTTTTGGCAAATCACTCAGTGGTATATCATTATCAGCAAACGGTGGAAACGGCGGCAGCGCTTCAAATAACCGGGACGGCGGTTCAGGTTCAGGTGGGTATATCGGAGCACAGGCTAAATTATCTTTGTTAAACATTGTCGCTTCAGCAAATGGCGGTACTGGCGTGAACCCTGGAGGAGCAGGCCGGATCAGAAGGGATGCTGGGCAGATCCAGTTTATG
>DASPKH010000210.1:0-4538 GCA_035628175.1 Patescibacteria group bacterium | reverse complement strand
CACCATACAGCCCAAAAACAAGCGGAGTGCTATTCTGTGATAAAAGTGGTGATGCTGGTGCTAAAAGCAGGAAACCTGTGACGAAGGTGGTAAAATTTTTTTTAAAAAGCATAGGTGCTGCAGTTGATGTTTTCTGAAACTACAAAGTTACAAAAAAAATAACGGCATTTTTATAAAGAAAAAAGGGAATAGCACTGGATATACTATTCCCTTGATTCTTATTAAAGTTCTATGCTACGACAAGCTGTTTATAATGTTCCCACCTGTCGAGGATCTTGCTTACATACTGTACCGGCTCCAGCCCACGACAATAACCGTACTTCACTACAGGATCATTGTAGTACTGTGCTTTTGATTTCTGAAGGAGCCAGTATGCTACGTCCTCCCATTTATTCTGGTCGCCTCCATATTTCACAACAAGGCGTCGGGCATCTTCTACATGGCCATGGCCTGTATTATACGATGCTAGTATAAATTTCATACGTTCATTTGGATCTATAATCTTGTCGTCCCAATAGTTTGTAAGCCATTTAATAAATTTCGTTGCCCCACGAACATTGTCTTCAGGGTCGTTTGCATTACGGACGCCAAATTCTCGGGCGGTAGGAGGCATAAGCTGAAGTAATCCTGCAGCTCCAGCCCATGAGCGGGCATTAGGGATAAATTTAGATTCTTGGTATGTCTGGGCTGCAAGCAGGCGCCAGTCCCAGCCGATTGATACGGAATATTGTTTTAGTAGGTGGTCATATTTTGAAATTGAACTTGTAGAGCCTGCCAGATAATTACTTGCGATCCTGTCCTGATACGCGCGATTATCCACAAAATATTTATTATAAAGATTTGTAAAGGTTTGCGTACTCTGCTTTTCTGTTATCCATGCATTTAATGTATCGAGAAGTTTCGGCGAATTTCGGCGAACAGCCCAGACGACCTTGTTTGACGGTCCAACTTGGGGATAAATCACGATATTTGTATAGTATCCCTGGTTTAATTTTGCCAGGTTTTCTGGCGCTACAGTCAGTTGAATTTCACCTTTGGCCACACGTTGAATAAGCGATTCACTGGAAACATCACCAGGCACTTCCACAACCTGTATATCACCTGTGATCTTATCAGAAAGCTCAACAAGCATATTTTTATACACAGGGCCTTTCGGAACGTGAATTTTCTCGCCGCCAAGTTCGGATGGTTTTGTAATCAGTTTGGCACGTATCACAGTAGAGTCAGTATATGCGTCTGCGTTCCCAGCCGGATCGAGTAACGAATCAACGCCACGTCCCAGCTTTGCGGTATCTAGAGGGCCGCTTCGCTGTACAAGGACGGGATTGGTCTCATAAAGGGATTTCGTAAATTTCACGCGCCTGGCAGTTTCATCCGAAGGCATCAGACGTGCAGCCACCACATCACCATCGCCGCGATTCAGCATGTGAAATAAACTGTCTTGATTGCGAACAACAACGGTACGTAGTTCAAGCCCTTTTTCCTGCGCAAAAGTTCGCAAAAGCTCATATTCATAGCCTAGCGGCGCACCACGGTAAAGAAAATAACTTGTAGAACTGTATGTAGTGAGTACTGTAAGTGTATCGCGTTGCTTGATAGCCTCTAGGTCACGGAGTATCGGCTCAATTCCATCCTGCTTTCGCAGCAAAGCCATGAGTAACGATAAGATCACCAAACCAGCAATGGATAAAATAATAATTGCGCGGCTTCTCATAAGTCTTTTTATCATAATTTAGGTGTCTGTGTTGTAAAGATTACGGTTCTAAACTTGTAAATCAGTTGCCAACCCTTGCAATCTGATTATTTTATGTTAGTGTTTTAAAATTTTGACTCTGCGGAATTTAAAGCAAACAAAAGGCTGTTTTGCATTGAGCCCAAGCAATTGTAGTTCTTGTTCTGCCTTTTTTAAGTAATTTTGCAGTTGTTTATCAGAACGAGAGCGTATTTGTTACGGTTCCATAAGTTTCAAAAAAGTATAATCATTACGGCTTACAATCTAACTTTCACAAGGGGATGAAAATGAAAAAACATTTTTTTAAAATTGCAATTTTTGCAATGGTGTCTTTATCTTCGAGTATATCAGTACAAGCACAGGGGCTTGCAATCTACGGCGGTCTTTCCACGCCGAACAATGAAATCGGTAACGTTTATAATGACAACACGACCTTTGAAAGTCTTGCCGGAACAGCGGACATGGGATACCATTTTGGTGCACGGTACAGAATGCCTCTTGCTGCCAGCTTTATGCTGTCTGGTGGTGTTTCCTGGAATCGATTCCCTGAGTCAAAAGTATTTATTATGAGGCCGAATTCTAACGATACTCTCGGCGGATTGGCAACAGTTAATAATATTATTCCCGTTGCACTGGGACTGGATTACGTAATTTTTAATAAGGGGCTGGGCATGTTTGTGGGTGGTGAGCTTGCCTACAATTATATTTCGACTACTACTGAACTTATCTACCAGAATCAGACGATTCCATATGAGAAAGATGAAACGCAAAACCGTGTTGGAGGAGCTGTTGGCCTTGGTGTGTTCTTTGACGCGAAAATTGCAACAGCGATAGTAGATGTAAAATACAATGTCGTGAACCTGATCGGGAAGGAAAATAATGAAGATTCCAAAAATTACGTGACACTTAGCCTTGGCTTAATGCTTGGCGGAATGTAACTTTTAAAATATTAAAAAAAAAGCCCGTTTTTTTAAAGACGGGCTTTTTTGTTCTGAATCATGTAAAAATTTCTACGCAGAAACAGGTTCACCTATATTTAGCTCATTTTTATAAAGTAAAAAGCCGCAAGAAAATTAACTTTGCCTGTTCTCTTTCACCGAGTATTTCTCTTAAAAGATTTTATAATAATCAATCCTCGAAGATTAAATATTGTTTAAAAGCTCAGCTACTCGGTGTATTATGTAATTTCTTTTAAAAGCTGTTATTTAAAATAATCCATGTACTTTTCTGCTCGTTCAGAAACATGTGGACAAGAGTATTCTTTTAAAAGATCACACGTCCGAAATGACCAGCCATTTCTTCCGCTGGCGCAAATAATCTTTGGAAAAAACCTTGTAAAAATTGCATTTGGGCCGGGCAGGTGTCTGTATGCCTTTCGCCGCTTCTACGCACAACGCAATATTTATGTATTCTGAAGACGCCAGACCCTCAGCCAGACAAACCTTTCAATGATCTTATCAACGGGATTTGTATTCAGCTTCGGTGAGCTTAATGCTTTGCATCTCGGCTATGTTTAAATGCTGATACTACCGCGAAGCCATGCACATTGGCCCTTCATGAATTTTCTATTGGAAACAAGGAATATCGTTGTGCTCGGTCTGCTGGGTTTTCCAGCGGTGATACGTTTCTGATTTTGCTTTTCGCTGGAGTTTTTTGCATAATTATTGGACATCATGCTAAAGGGCAAAGTGTCGCTCAGCACAAAAATCTCGCGTCCTGAAGCTGCAAGAGAGTTCATATTGTGTCATCTACTACCCTCGCCTCAGTTATCGGCAATTCGGCTTTTTACGGCTTGTTTAACGAATTATTTAGGAACTAAAAAGATTTTCATAGACCTTCTTCAGAAAAGACGGAAAGTTAAAATCAGGAATAGTTATGCAGAAATATGATGTTGTTATAATAGGGGGTGGCCCGGCGGGATTAAGCGCAGCGCTCATTCTGGGGCGTTCGCTCAGAAAAGTACTCGTGGTGGATAATGAGGATTACCGTAATAAGGATGCGCACCGCATGCACGGGATAATCACGCGCGATGGCGCAAAACCAGGTATGTTTTTAAAAATTGCGCATGAGGAATTAGCGCGTTATGACGTGACTTTTAAAATTGCAAAAGCATCAGAAATCAGTATTGAAAATAGTGAATTCAAGATAGATTTCGTTGGTTTTAAAAGTGTTATGGCAAAAAAAGTTTTGCTTGCAACCGGCGTGAAAGACAGGCTTCCGCTCATTCCAGGTTTAAAAGAATTTTACGGAAAAAGCGTGCATCACTGTCCGTATTGCGATGGTTGGGAGTTAAAGGATCAGCCAATTGCGGTGATGGGAAATGGAAAAGGTGGAATTCATTTGGCACTTGCCTTGCGAAACTGGTCAAAAAAAGTGTATTATTGTGCAAATGGAAAAAAACTGCCTGATGAGGAGCATACCGAACGGCTTTTACAAAATGGGATTAAGATTTTTCCTGAGGCAATTGCGGAATTAAAAGGAAAATCAGGCAAACTGGACAAAGTAGTTTTTAAAAACGGCGGTGAGCTTACGTGCAGCGGACTGTTTTTTTCAAATGGCTATATTCCACATTCGTACTTGGCAGAAAAGCTTGGGTGCAAAATGTCAAAGCAGCATAAAATCTGGGTGAATCGAAAGCAGGAGACTTCAGTGCCTGGAGTATATGCGGCAGGCGACGCGGCACTTGATATGACGCTCGTGATCGTAGCTGCGGCGGAGGGAGCCAAGGCGGGAGTGGCGATCAATACCGAACTAATGAAAGAAGAATTGAAGTAACGTTAGCGATGAAAAAAAAAATCGGCATAAT
>DASPKH010000209.1:0-2524 GCA_035628175.1 Patescibacteria group bacterium | reverse complement strand
ATCCCACCGTGTACAAAAAGAATAGTACCAATCTGCTCTGCGATATTTTTGGTTCTCAGCCAGCGCCCGAGCTCAGATTCTGTCCAGTAGAAATCTTTATACTTTTCATCTATGAGTTTTGCATTCTTGAGGTATTTATCTTCCAGGTATTTAAGGTTCCCATACATATTCATCATTTCATGGTTGCCAAGGATAAAATGTACTTTTCCACCCGCTTTTTCTGCTTCACCCTCCAGCTTGTAGATAAGCCACAACGTTTCAGTAACGCTTGTGCCGCGGTCAAAAAAATCCCCCACCAGAACGACATGGCCGTCTTTAAAAGTCCAGTTATTCTGAGTATCAATAACTCCTGCACCTACCAGAATATTTTTAAAAGCTTTGTAATTTCCTTCTATATCAGAAATTGCAAAAATCCGTTCTGGAAGATCATATCTGGATGGTTCGGTCAGGAGAGTATCCTTCAGGAGAATAGGGAAAGAATCTGTGCTTTCATCCACGTAGCACATGAGGTTAGCCGTGCTTCTGTTGAGAAATGTATCAACTCTAACGTTGATTTCATCATTACTTTTCCGGAGGGATTTTACGATGAGTTTGCCGTCCCTATAGAACACATATGGGCCATCAGTAGAAGCTTCCGTAATACGTTTGATAGTCCAGTTACAGCCTGATAATGTCAGAAACATAATGAGAAGAAGAGCTTTCATAGTGTACTTTTTAAGGTGAGAAAAGGGATTCCTCAATAGTTCGGTGAAAATCCTTGGGAGTTTCAGAAATTTTGTTAAAATATAAAGCCTGCTTTTATAGCAGACTTTATGAAAATATAGCACATTCTTTTAAAAAGAACACATACTTCACCTCCGTGCCACAAAACACTGCCAGTATATGATATTTTGGTCAACTGCTCCACTGATGCGAGCGCACAATCTTTAGAAAACTAAGCAGATGGACTCCATGGGCGCAAAAAGTATAAATGCAGGAAAGTGGTATAGCATGGCTACACCTTCGAAAAGTAGTTTTTTAAGCTTTATAAAATTTAGGGGAATTTCTTTTAAAAGGAATAATAAGTGTCAGGAATCGAAGGGTGGAAAATTATTCTTTCGTAATACGAAACTTTCTTTAAAAAATATTCTGTTACGGATAGCTAACCCTTTTTCCTGTAATGTTTTAAAAAGAGGAAGTGTATGTTTTATCACGCAAAGGAATTGCAATTTAACGTGCGGGTTTCACAGCCCGATCCGGCATTTGCACGGCTGCTCTTAGAACAGTTCGGCGGTGCAAATGGCGAACTGGCTGCGGCAATGCGCTATTTCATGCAGGCATTTTCAGCAAAACAGCCGTATCCAGACAAGTACGACATGCTGATGGATATAGCCACAGAGGAATTCAGCCATTTGGAAATCGTCGGCGCGACTATTCAGCTTCTGCTGAAAGGCGTCAATGGTGATTTGAAAGACGCCGCAGAGAATTCTGAAATTATGGAGACACTCAACGGCAAGGCGGCAAAAGAAAATTTGATTCATGGTGCAATGATGAACCCGCAGTTCCTGGTGAATAGCGCGGGCGGCCCGATTTTAAGCGACAGTAACGGAAATCCATGGACAGCCGCGTTTATCAATGGCGACGCACAAGGCGATTTGACATCTGACCTCCGCTCCGATATGGCGGCAGAAGTCCGCGCGAAAATGGTGTACGAATACCTCATGCAGTTCACTAATGACCCATATGTGAAGGAAACTCTGATGTTCCTTATGACACGCGAAGTGGCACACTATCAGATGTTTGAGGCCGCTCTGGAAACAATCAAGCCAAACTTCCCGCCGGGAACCCTGGAAAGCGATCCACGCTACAGCAATAAGTATTTTGATTTGTCGAATGGAACGACGGTCCGCGGCCCGTGGAATGAAGGCCTGACAACCAAGATGGGCGAAACATGGCAATTCATCGAGAAGCCCGTGGAGCATGTAGTTGGGACAAAAGGCCTGACCGAAGAGGAAATCGAAGGTACTGAGCGTACGATGAAAAGCATGAAAAAGCACGATGAGGAACTGGGGGAAATGCGCAGTAAACATGTCGTGGCAGCGCAGGAAGCCGCAAAAAACAAGTGGAATCCGATGTATCCGGAAGAAGTAATTATCAAGAAGTAGGTTTTTTAAATATGCCGTTTTAAAGTTCTTTTGACAAGGTATAAAGGCTGGCAACGTTGGTTGCCAGCCTTTACATTTATCAAATTAAAACTATTCCACCATTCCCGAAATCACCGACAGCGAGCCGACGGAAATCAAAATCCATAATACAATCCCCAATATCAGCGGACGCACGCCAACACTTTGTAAAGCCGTTCGTGAAAGCCCAGCTCCGATGAGAAACAACGTCAGTGTCAAACCTTTTTTCGCGATGATTACTAGAATTTCGCTCAAAGGACGAAGCTGAGGTAATAGCGTATTAATCACCATTGCAATGACAAAATAGAGGATAAAATACGGGACGGTAACTTTTGCTTTCGTGTTTTTAAAAACTATTGCAG
>DASPKH010000208.1:0-12613 GCA_035628175.1 Patescibacteria group bacterium | reverse complement strand
AAGCCGCACACGCGCGTCTCGTCCCGGCGCAATACTTGTCGGGCGGGATTCCGTGTCAGGCCGGCCGCTTGGAGACTACGTTCTCGATTCCACAGGAACCGCAAAATTTTACCGATTTGCGCCTGGCGACGATAACGCCGTGTGGTCAGTCAGCTTTTCCTACATTGGTTCTAAAAGTGGAGACTATCGTCGCAAGGCGCTCAATCAGTATGAATACGTCGGCGCACTCGAAGGCGATTACCTTCCCGTTCGATTTCTTCCATTACCCGAACTACGTAATAATCTTGCTGCGGACATCACGCTTGCCCCCTTTAAAAATGTGAGCTTTACAGTTTCTGGCGCTGGCAGCGATTACCATATAAACCGCCTGAGTAACAATTCTGCCATTCAAGGCGGTGCATATTCTGCGCGTGGCGAAGCGAAATTTGACGATATTTCACTGCTTGGTGTGAATTTGAAAAACGTCGAGTGGCATGGGCGCATCCGCAACGTAGAGGGGAGTTTTACAGAATTCGACCGTATTAATACCATCGAGCGAAACCGTGTGTGGAATGACTCGCTCGCGTCGCAGATTCGTGCGCGTGAAATTATTGCTGAAAATTCACTTTCTATTTCACCTTTTAAAAGTATGAACCTACGAGGCGAAGCGGGGATTTTGCAGCGTGGCGACTTTTTTAAAAGCGTTCGCTCGTCAGCCGAAATTGCTTTACAGCCGGATTTATTGCCGTCTTTAAAAGCGCGTTTTGACAATATTCAGAGCCGCGACGATGTTTTTAAAACAGTGGGAAAATGGCAGAAAATTTTTGCTTCTGGCGAGTATCTTTTAAAAGATTTTGCACTCGCCGTTCGCTTTGCGTATGAAAACCGCGCCGATAATTTTATGGATTCTGCGCGCGTCACACCGTATTCTTTTCGCTACGCGGAAATTGTGCCTCTTGTGCGCTACCAACCGCTGAACTTTTTAAAACTTTCATCGGAAACTACCTTTCGTGCGGATGATCTGCCGCAGTCCGGCGTTTTAAAAAAAGAATCGCAGTCGGTGACGCAGGCGTTCAATGCGATCATCAGTGGGTTGGAGTGGTTCGGCAATGACCTTTACGTCGGCTATCGCCAGCGTAACTTCACGCCTGATTTTTACCGCGAGCGCGGCGGCGATATCACCACTCTACTGCTTCGCTCGCAAATGTCTATTACGCCTTTTAAAAGAGCGCTTGATGCCGGAATTCTCTACGAGATCCAGACCGAACGTACCGCACGACAGCAGCGTTTATTCTTAAAAACTGTTCCCGGGCGCGGCTCTTTCCGCTATCGCGGCGATGAGAACCGCAACGGCATTGAAGACGATGCTGAGTTCGAGCAGGTGCGCTTCGATGGCGATTACATCATTGTCACCGTGCCAACGGAAGAGCTTTTTCCTATAGCAGAATTGCGTGCAAATCTACGCCTGAAATTGCAGCCTGTGAAGATCATCTCCGATAGCACGACTGGGCTTGTAAAAGCGTTTAAAAATGTCTCAACGGAAACATGGCTGCGTGTGGAGGAGCGGTCTACACATGATAATCCTGCTAACATTTACCTTTTTAAAAAGCACTTTTTTCAAAATGAAGCCACCACACAAAGCGGCTCGCTCATTGTGCAGCAGGACGTTTTTCTTTTTGAAAATGGGCAGGATTTTTCCGCGCGGTTCCGCTTTGGCAAGCGAAGTTCACTGGCACAATTTACCACGGGCGGCGAGCGCATGTATGCGTCCGAGCGTTCTATACGTTTGCGTATGCAGCCAGTAAATACCGTCGGCGTGCAGTTCGACGGCGCCTACCTGACCGATAGGATTGTTGCGCCGCAAATTTCTGTTTACCGCGCACAGGATATTCGCCTCTGGCAGGCGAGCGCCGACGTCACAACAAAATTTTTCCGGCAGCTGGAGCTAGGCGGAAAACTGGAGTTTTTAAAAGGCAGAAATAGGCGTGCGATGGATACTCAAGATGCGACGACGTTCAGCCAGACGCTTCGCGCAGTGTATGGCATTTTCACGCAGGGCGTTCTGCGCTTGGAGCTGGAGCATACGCATGTGGCCGCGCCCGAGAATGTATTGCTGCCATACCAGCTCACAGGGGGGAATCCGCAGGGCAGGAGCTGGATTTTTAAAAATACATTTGAATATCGCGTGGGAATTCTGCAATTTTCGCTGCAATATCTCGGGCGTATCCAACCACCCGTGCTGAATATGATCCACACGATGCAGGGCGAAGTTCGAGCATTCTTTTAAAAATGATAGAATTTTTTTCATTCAATGAAAACTCTAAAAGCAAAACCTTTACGAAAAAACGCAACGATTGGCATTATTTCTACAAGCTCGCCACAGCGCGATCCGACGCGGCTGGAGCGTGGCATTACATATCTGGAGTCGCTGGGCTATCGTGTGGAATTGTCCAAACATGCTTTAAAAAGTACGGCGGGTTACCTCGCGGGTACGGATGAGGAGCGGCTGGAAGATATTCACGGGATGTTCGCCGATAAGCGGATTGATGCAATATTTTGTGCACGGGGCGGTTACGGTTCGCCACGAATGCTTTTAAAATTGGATTATGAGTTAATCAGAAAAAAACCAAAGATTTTTGCGGGATTTTCCGACGTGACGGCGCTGCAATGTGCGATTTTTAAACACACGGGGCTGATCACTTTTTCCGGTGCGATGCCGTCGGTGGATATGGCGGATAGCTTTCACCCGGAGTCGGAGGAATCCTTCTGGCGGATCCTCACAAATCCTGAGCCGCTCGGCGAAGTGAAGCAGTCTGAGCCGATTGAAGTTTTTAAGAAAGGTCATGCGGCAGGGCGGCTTTTTTGCGGAAATCTGACGATGTTTTCCATGCTGTGCGGAACGCCGTTCCTGCCCGATTTTAAAAATGCAGTCCTGCTGAGCGAGGACATCGGCGAGGAGCCATACCGCATAGACCGCATTCTTTCGCAGTTCGAAAATTGCGGTTTTTTTAAAGAATTGTCCGGGCTTGCCTTTGGGCGTTTTACGCAGGAAAACCTGCGGCCAACAACTGTTCCGCAGCGTACAATGGAAGAAGTTTTAAAAGAGTTTACGGAGCGCGCGGGCCTACCCACCATCGCCAATGTGCTCTACGGACACCAGGCTAAAAAGCTCACGCTGCCTTTTGGCGCCATGTGCGAGATGGATGCGGAGAAGGGCGTTTTAAAAATTGGGGAGAGTGCGCTTTTAAATGATTAGCGTGTGATAAAGATGATTCGTTCTATTGAATGGGTACTATTGGATAGACGAAGTATATAGCTTCCTGGAGAAATAGTAGAGGGTGCTATGGTAAATGGTAGAATTTGGATGCCTATATCCAGGAAATCATCAAATAATTTTGTAATATACTTTCCTTCTATGGTGTAAAGAGTAAGGGCATATATGCTCGGTTCAGCTATAGTGGCCGTGATTGAGCCACTTGAATGTACAGGATGCGGTACTGGTTCTTTAAAAGAAAAGGGAGCTGCTTTATTTTCATTCTCATCCACACCGTTTGGTAGAGCCTTGCCTTTAATGATGCGAAAACAATTTGGAATTCCGTTTGCAGCGGTACCAATAACCAGATCATTAATTCCATCATCATCTAGATCATTGACAGATCGAATTATCTCAACACCAGCACAATCACCTTTATATTGCAGCTTTGGAATACTGTCGAGAGTAAGACCTCCTGATAAAAAATAGTTTGCTCTTCCTTTTCTATATGTCAGGTCTTCATATTTATCTCCGTCAATACTATGAGTCAATACATGTATACTGCCTGCTGAATCCAATCGAAACCGAAGAGATTCAGTAAACTTGTCATTGGATATATCATAGATGACAATATTATTTTTTAAAAAATCCATTTTGTCAGTAATCTCAGTAAGAATTAAATATGATTTCTGATGATATTTGCTCTGATACACAGGTTCTTCTTCATCACCCCTGTACAAAGATATCCATTCAAATGGTAAGTACTTTTTTAAAGAGTCCAGCTTTTTAAATATGGGTTTTGTTTCTCCTTTCATCCATGCGACACTAAAAAGTATATGAGTAAATGATCTGTCATGAGAATTATAATACCTCTTAATAAATCTGAATTCTGCCAGGGGAGTTTTGTAGAGCCGTAAAGTTTTGAGTTAACATACCTGTAAACTCAGCGTTAACGGAAACTAGCTTTGTCAGATCAGTGCTTCCATACAGGATTTTATCTTCATTTATGGCATAAATATCATCAAAACCGTCACTGTTAAAATCAAAGATATTCTCTCCCGAGATATATCTGGCAACAGGCTCAGGCATTGGCGGTTGCCCATTCTGGATCCCTTTGTAGATATAACCTGCTCCGTCAACATAGTCAGTTATTCCGTCACCGTTGAAATCACCGCTTTTTACGTTACCTCCTTTCCATGAAAATACATTCTGAGTGTCACCTGGAAACCTATTGAGCCATGTGTGGAAGTGCATTGGTAGAAATGGGTTTGTGGGATCGGGAACACTGACAACAATAGCATCCTTACCATTATAAAAATTAGGAAGAAACGAAACACTTCTGCCAAGGCCAATAATGTCAGCTGGCGCTCGCCACCATTCCTGTAGTACAGGCAGCGAATCACTTTCTAAAACTTCAGCATTCACCTTAAAATCTACGCAGATAAAAAGAAGAAAAGCGGTTTTTAAAACAACTCTCAGATTCATATATTAATCTCTTAAAAAGCAGCAGTATTCCCCAAAACTTACACAACTCCTTACAACAAACCAAACCATTCTTTTAAAAATAGAAAACGCGTACCTTTTTAAAGGCCGCGTTTCTACTCGTTAGTAAAGTTTTCCACATCTTCCTGTGGAAAACTGCTCAGTTATCCACAAATGTTTTTAAAACATTATATTCTTGTAAAATTTCCGTAATCTGGGGAACTTATTTTTAAAGCTCTTATGCCCGAACATTTGTAATTATTTCCACTTCCGTATCCGAAGGCAATTCTGTAAAGCTGATAACGCTTACCATCGGGAAGGTCGTGCGGATCATGCGGTAGAGATACGGCCGCACTGGTGCTGAACAAATAATCACAGGTGAGTGGCCTGCCAGTGTGATGTCGTCTATCGCTTCGGAAAGGCTTTTCTGCAAATTGCGCAGCGTATCCGGCGCAAGGCCGAGCGTTGGGCTGCTCGCCGCTTGCTGATTTGTTTGAAGCGCGGTTGTCATGGTGTGCTCCAACTGTGGGTCTATGGAAATCGCATGGATAACGCCGTGATGATCCTGGTAGATCTTTTTGATGGTTTCGCCGAGATTGTGCCGGACATATTCAGTGAGCACGTCCACGTTTTTGGTGACTTTGGTGTACTCCAGCAACGACTCGATGATCATTGCGAGGTCGCGTATCGGCAAACCTTCTTTTAAAAGATTTTGCAGCACTTTTTGCATGATGCCTGTTGGCAGAATATCTGGTGAAGCTTCTTCCACGAGCGCCGGATAATCCTTTTTTAAGTTCTCCATGAGCTGCTTTACGTCCTGACGCGTGAGCATCTTGTCTGCAGACTTCCGCAAAAGCTCAGTGAGATGTGTGGAAAGAACTGTTGGTGATTCTACCACCGTAAAGCCCATGATCTCGGCATTTTCACGTTCGGAATTCGGGATCCATGTTGCTGGAAGTCCGAAAACAGGTTCCGTTACTTTCATGCCGGACATTTCGCCATCGGCTCCGCCCGGGTTCATGGCAAGCAGCATTCCGGGATAAAGGCGATTGCGAGCTATCTCATTGCCGCGAACTTTAATAACGTATTCTTCCGGCTCCAGCTGAAGATTATCGCGTACACGTACCGGAGGAATGATTATTCCCATTTCAGTAGCAAGTTGCCTGCGGATATTCGTAATTCTTTTAAAAACATCGCCGCCCTGTGCTTCGTCCACAAGCGGAATGAGCCCGTAGCCAAGCTCGACTTCTACCGGATCAATACGAAGGAGATCTTCTACTGGCTGATCTTCCGGTTTAATAGGTTCTGCCGGGGCACTACCGGCCATTTCAGTGCGAAGTTTTTCTGCGTCTTCTTGTTTAATAGTTTGTGTCTTTACATAGGCAATCCCACCAGCAGCTGTCGCTAGCAGCATAAACGGCAGCATTGGGAAGCCAGGCATAAGCGCCATCATTACGAGCGCACCTGACACGATAAACATAGCCCGAGGCTTGCCGCCAAACTGATTGCCTAACTCGCCCTCAAGAGAATTACCGGAAGCGCCACGTGTTACCACAAGGCCTGCAGCAACAGAAATAAGCAATGCAGGAATTTGTGAAACGAGGCCTTCGCCGATCGTCAGGATCGTGTACGTTGACAGCGCTTCGGCAGCAGGCATTCCTTTTTGTGCCACGCCAATAATGAAGCCGCCAATAATATTAATTCCCGTAATGATCAAACCCGCAACGGCATCCCCTTTTACAAACTTCGATGCCCCATCCATCGCACCGTGAAATTCCGATTCCTGCGTGAGCTTGGAGCGGCGTTCGCGCGCTTCTTTTTCATCAATAAAACCGGCATTCAGATCTGCATCAATGCTCATCTGCTTGCCTGGCAAAGCATCGAGGGTAAACCTCGCTGTCACCTCTGCAATACGTGATGAACCCTTGATGATAACGACGAAATTGATAACAACGAGGATGATAAAGATGATGAAACCAACAACAAAATTGCCCGCAACGACAAAGGAGCCAAACGCCTTGATGATCTCGCCCGCATGAGCCTCGCCAAGAATAAGCCGCGTAGAAGAAATATTCAGTCCAAGCCTGAAGAGTGTAGTAATAAGGAGAATCGTGGGGAAGGAGCTGATCTCCAGTGGATGACGCAAATACACCGAAATCATCAGGATGAGGATGGACGCCGTGATATTGAGTGCTAAAAGAAAATCCAGAAAAAATGGCGGCAGTGGCACAATAAGTAATGCCAAGATAAACAGAACGCCGATAGCCAGCGCCAGATCTGCATTTCGAGCCAGCTGCCCCGTGATGGCGCCAAAACGTCCGCCGGCGGGATTTCCTAATGCAACTGCGCCTGGTAATTGTGGTAAAGCCATTCTTTTTAAAAAAGTGTTAAGTTTTAGTTCTGAATTTTGAGTCTCGAAAGCTCATGCTTTTAAAAGTTATGTAGTAGTCTTAAAAGGAAGCTTAAAAACTATTTGTACAGCCGCATTAATTATGCTGCTTTTTTCTTCATTTTAAAGACAAATGCAAGTACTTGCGCTACTGCCTGAAAAAGCACTTCGGGAATTTCCTGATCTATTTCTACGCTTGCATACAAAGCGCGTGCCAATGGTGGTTCTTCTACAATCGGTACGTTCGCTTCTTTAGCGATTTCCCGTATTTTTAAAGCGAGAAATTCCACGCCTTTGGCAACGACGATTGGTGCGCCGCCGCTCATGGGCTTGTACTGAAGCGCAACAGCGTAGTGCGTTGGGTTTACGATTACTACATCAGCCTGTTTTACGCGCTGGAGCATGATCTTACGGATGCGCTGGCGACCGATCTGTTTTATGCGCTGTTTCGTCTGCTGGTCGCCTTCCATCTGCTTGCCTTCTTCCTTCACTTCCTGTTTCGTCATCTTCATGTCCGTCTTGAATTTAAACTTTTGATAGAAGTAGTCAGCGGCGGCAATTGCTACGAAGGCGCCCCCCATTTTAAAAACGAGTTCAAAAGCCGTTTCCCAGATGAATCCGCCCATTTCTTGGATCGGGCGAGCCATCAGCTCCAGCACGCGGTCAGTTTTGCTGTCTAGCACCTGGTATGCAATGCTGCCGAGGATCAGAATTTTTACAATTCCTTTTCCCAACTCAAACCATGATTGTGTTGAGAAAAATAGTTTTTTAATGCCGCCAAGCGGGTTGAATATTTTTGAAAAATTAAGGCCTTCGGTGAATTTTTTCGTGGCGAATTTAAAACCGACCTGGCTGATTTCAGCCACCACACCGATAAGCATTATCATTACCAACACAGGTACAAGAATGGCTGATATAAAGAGGATCAACTGCTGATAATACATGCTCACATTCTGATCTGTAATGTAGATCAGCGTCGCATTGCGCAGCATTTGTTTCATGAAGCCCGTGAGCTGGTCATTGATGGATGGTGCCATCCTATAAATGACCATAGCTCCGAAAAGCAGCACTGCTGCCGATGTTGCATCCTGGCTCTTTGCTACGGAGCCTTTATTGCGTGCATCATCAAGCTTCTTGCCACTGGCGGCCTCGGTTTTTTCCTGTCCGTCTGCGTTTTCTGCCATTGTTTTAAAAAGCTGTCAGCAGTCAGCTGTCAGCATTCATTGATGTTTTTAAAAATATCCAGCTGACAATCGAAAAGAAATAGATCATGATTGCCAGTCACCATTCATAATTTCCGTCCGTTTATCGCTAGAAGCACATTAAGCGCGTCGCTCTGGAGGGAATTCATAGCCTCGCGGATAAGCAGCACAAAAAGTGGGATTGATATCGTAAGTACGGAGAGTCCGACGACGATTTTTACATGGAAGCTGAGTGAGAAGACATTCATTTGTGGTGCTACACGTGCGAGAAGCGCCAAACCAAGATTTGTCAGGAAAATTGCTACAAGCACAGGGGCTGCGATTTTCACGCCCAAAATCATCATTGTGGTGATAAGCCGAACAAGCAAGTTCACAGAAGATTCCGTCATGACGAATGTACCTATGGGAACCGCCTGGATGCTGACGAAAAGCGACTCAATGAGAAAATGATGACCATTGATAAAAAGGAATATCATAAGGCCGATCAGTGCTTTCAACTCGCCGATAAGTGTTGGCGCGCTGGCCGACGGATCGAAAAGCAGCGCCGTTTGAAATCCCATATCAAAATCAATAAGCCCGCCCGCAAATCGTGCCGCTGTAAACACCATTGTGCACGAAAACCCAATTAACGCCCCAACGAGAAATTCTTTAAAAACGAGCACGGCAAGGTTCCATGCATCGAGGTCTATGGCAGAAGGTGTTTCCTGGAATGCGCTCGAAAGGCCGGCTGCGATAATGATCCCAAGGATAATCTTTACCTGCGCCGGTATTGCCGTATGCCCGTAGAACGGCGCAGTACCCAGCATCCCCATCACCCGGATAAAAAGAAGGATCCCGATGAGGAATTTCTCCGAAAGGAAATTTATATTGCCCGCGTCGAACATGATTGTGTGATTGGTGATGTGGTGTCGCTATGAGTATCTTTCAGAGCGCAAAGCTTATTTCATTGTGGAAATGATTTTGAACATTTCAAAGGTGAATGTTTTTAAATGAGTGATCATAAAAGGCATAACGAGTACTGTCATTATAAAGACAATAACAAGCTTTGGTACGAACGTAAGGGTTTGCTCACTGATAGATGTTGCTGCCTGGAAAATGGAAATCCCAAGGCCCACGATCAGGGAAACGAGCAGCAGCGGCCCGGCAATCAGCATTACGTGATAAAATGCGTTCCGTACGATCTCGATTACCATTTGTTCGTTCATAATTTTTAAGGGAAATTGTTTTAAAAAGCTGTCAGCGCTCAGCTTTTGAAAAATTTTTAAATCACAGTCACAAATTTATTTACGTATCAATTCATAATACTCTGCATCAGCGAACTCACCACGAGATTCCAACCGTCCACAAGGATGAAAAGCAATAGCTTCACAGGGAGCGAAATAAGCTGCGGCGGCAGAAGCATCATACCTAGCGACATCAGAATACTGGAAATAATCATATCTATAACCAGAAACGGGATAAAAAGAATAAATCCGATCTGGAACGCCACGCGGAGTTCGCTGATAGAATACGCAGGAATGATTGTCATAATGCTCACTTCATTCAGATCAGCGGGTTTGTCCTTGCCGGAAAGTCGGATAAAAAGCCGTAGGTCTTCTTCGCGGGTGTGCTTTAGCATAAATGTTTTAAAGGGCGCCACCATATTATCCATCGCCTGCGACTGTGTAATTTCCTCACGTAGATATGGCTGTAGACCGTCCTGATTAGCTTTGTCAAACACATTCTGCATGGCGAAAAAAGTAAGGAAAAGTGCGAGACCGGTGAGCAACTGTGCTGGTGGCTGTGACTGAGTTCCAAGCGCCTGTTTTAAGAAGTGAAAGACGATGACGATCCGCGTAAAACACGTCATCATGATCAGAATGCTTGGCGCCAGCGTGAGAACAGTGAGGAGCGTAAGGATCTGTATCTGTGTGCTGAATTCTTGCGGAGAGCTTGCTGCACCAACGCCGACAGATATTTGCGGCAGAGCTACAGATCCTGTTTCCTGCGCAAACGAAATGCCTGCAACAAAGAATAGCAGGAGGCATGGAAGTACAAATCTTTTTAAAAATGTGGCGAATATTCTCATCACTGAATTGTATTTGGCTATAAGTGGAAGGCAAATCCTTTTAAAAGTACCTTTCCATGCTACTAATACAATCGTCGTGCCAAAGCTCATTGAAATTCTACAAAAGAAAAAGCCGTTCTGCTTTTAAAAATAGAACGGCTGTGTGTATATCAGTTATTTAGCTGTTGGAGAACTTTCTTATAATTCAATACCTTTTGTTTTTTTAAAACTTCGAGTCATCGACCGAATCAAGGTAATTTTCAATATCGCCAATCACAGACTGCACTGTTCCTGCTTCAAATGGCGATTTTAAACCTGCCAGTGCCACCAGCTCGAGGAACGGTTTGCTACCGCCTGCCTGGCAGAGCTTAATATAGTCTTCTAGCGCTTTTTCCTGGTTTTCATTAGCACGTTTCCAGAACTGTAGTGCGCAGATCTGGGCGAGGGTGTAATCAATATAGTAAAATGGGCTGGCATAAATGTGTGCCTGGCGTTGCCAGTATGCGCCATTTTCAAGGTATTGATTGCCGTCGTAATTACGGTGAGGCAGATATTTTTTCTCGATGCTGCGCCATGCTGCATTGCGTTCATCAGGTGTTGCCTCAGGATTTTCGTAAACGAAATGCTGGAATTCATCCACCGTTACGCCATACGGGATGAAGAGAATTGCGCCTGCTAAATGCGCGAATTTATATTTATCTGTATCTTCTTCAAAGAAAAGGTGCATCCACGGCCATGTGAAAAACTCCATACTCATGGAGTGAATTTCGCACGCTTCTGACGTTGGAAAGTAATATTCTGAAATCCCGAAATTACGGCTTTCAAAACACTGGAAGGCGTGTCCTGCCTCATGTGTGAGAACGTCAATATCACCCGAGGTGCCGTTGAAATTTGAGAAGATGAACGGTGAGCCGTATTCGCTCAAAACCGTGCAGTAACCGCCTGATGCTTTTCCTTTTTTGTTCACCAAATCCATCAGGTCATTGTCACGCATAAACTGAAAAAAAGTATCTGTTTCAGGTGCAAGCTCTTTATACATTGTGCTTGCGTGGTTAACGATCCAGTCCGGCTCGCCCTTCGGCTTTGCGTTCCCGCTTTTAAAATTCAGTGGTTCATCGTAATATTTCAGCTTCTCAAGTCCTAAACGTTTTGCCTGACGCTCGCGGAGTCTTGTGGCTACAGGCACGATATACTCGGCTACCTGGTCGCGAAAGGCCTTTACCATTTCAGCGTTATAATCCGAGCGCCCCATCCGCGCATAGCCAAGCTCTACGAAGTTTTTGTAACCAAGTTTATGCGCGATCTCCGTGCGGACTTTTACGAGGTCGTCATAGATTTTATCGAGTTGCAGATGATTGTCTTCATAAAACTTCCATTTTGCTTCAGCTGCACGTTTGCGCAGGTCATCGTCCGCCGAAACTTCAAATGGTGTAATGCCGGCGAGGTTGCGCACTTCACCTTCAAACTCGATCTTTGCTGACGCGATGAGTTTCTGATATTCGCTCGCAAGTTGGTTTTCGCGCTGAAGTTCAGCGATGATTTCCGGTTTAAAAGTTTTTAAGGTGAGGTCAGCGATAGTGAAGAGCTGTTTGCCCCATTTTTTTTCCAGCTCAGGGCGAAATTTCGCTTTTACAAGAGACTGGTAAAATTTATTGACAAGGCCGCTATAAATGGGGCCCGATTCATCTACAAATTCCTGCTCTTTCTCGTAGAATTCATCTTCCGTATTGATGCTGTGGCGCACGGATGCGATCTGAGTTGCAGTTTCAAAACGGCTGCGAAGCTTATTGATCCGCTCCATTGCAGCGCTCTGAGCCTCAAATGTTTCTGCTGAGTCAAATTCTTGTAAAAGCGTATTGAATTCCAGCTCGGTCGTAGCGAGTTCAGGACGCTTATATTCAATTTCTGTAAATTTCATTTTTCTACTTCCTTTAAAGGTATACAATTGTAAGGCAATTTAAAAAAACTTCGCAATATAGCATTTTTAAAGGAAATAGTGCCTACAGAGAACTACGTATTCTTAAAGGTCAGGCTAATAACAAAGTACTGTTTTACGGGTGAACATCAAAGCCGGATAGTGAATCCACAACGAAAAAGCCACGAAAACTATGCGCTTTCGTGGCTTCTCAAAACAATTGTAAACGGCTATTCTGCTGAGGCGTCGTCGTCTTCGTTTTGCGCTTGCGGATCAGGCAGGCGGAAATCGAGCTGGCCTCTCATGATCTCGCGCATTGCCGAGAATGTTGGCTTTGGCAGCACGT
>DASPKH010000207.1:0-11183 GCA_035628175.1 Patescibacteria group bacterium | reverse complement strand
TCACCCGGATAATCGCTTGATGGGGGCGCATTTTTTAAAATGCTGTCAATATTCACTGTTTGAAACTGTGAGAAGATATTCTTTTTGCCACTGATGTCTCGTAGGGCTTCCCTTGCTGAAAAGTTCGTCGGGCCATATTTTAAGGCGGTATGGTATGCAGCTATGGCTTTGTCCGTGCGCGATGTTTCGCGATAGAGATTGCCGAGTGACAGGTGAAAATTCGATGCTGAAGGTGAAATTTCAATTGCTTTTAAAAATGCTTTTTCCGCTTTTTCATAATTCTGCGACGACATGAGGCTTTGGCCATACTGGCTGTAATAACCACAAACGGCCGGGTCCAATTCAAAAATTTTCTGATATGTTTTATCCCAGTCTTCAATGCGTTTTGCCTGATAATATACCGCTGCCAGGCGCACGAGATTATCTACCGTGTAATCATCCTTTACATGATCGGACAGCATTTTTAAAGGCTCGTCATAGTTCTGCGTTTTCTGCATTGTAGTGAGCATTTTCATATATACAAAGCTCGCATTACGCGGGAATTTTGCGTACGCACGGTCAATCAGTTCATTCATCTTTTCGATCTGGTTCTTTTTTGCTGCGAGGTTGATCTGCATCATCAGCACGTCCGGCGAATTCGGCAGCTGAGCGCTCATTTTTGCAAGAAATTCCTCTGCTTCATCATATTGCTCATTTTCGATTGCGCGGGAATATTTCACATTCAGAGCATCGTAGTCGTTGTTGTTCAACGTATAGATACGCTCAAGCAGCGTGTTATATTCGTCATATTTTTTTGCACGAAGGTGCGATGTCAGCATTGCCTTATTGATAAACTCTGCTTCCGGAAAATACTTTGCCGCCTGACGTAAAAGCAGTTCGGATTCCAGCGATTTATCATTGTGATGGTATACATCAGTCAGGAGCAGGTAATTTAGTGGTTCCTGCGGATTTTCGCTGATCTTGTTTTTAAAAAATTCTTCAGCAAAATGATCAACGTTTTTAAAACGCGCGCCCGGTTTTGAAGCGTAGTTCTGCGGATCTGTAGAAATTTTCAGTCCATCCATCTGCTCGCCATTTGCATCGGTAATCCGCACCATAAAATTGCAACGCTCGATCTCAGAGGCGCCAAGTTTTAAAAGAACGCGGTTCCACCCCTGCTGAAGTTCTGCCTCAGTCACATACGTATCTAAATCGTTATTTTTCTCTTCAAGATCTTCAAGGAAAAGTTCGTCGTTTAAAAAAGCGCGAATAGCACCGGATGTACCGATGCGCATGTGAACCTTCTGTTTTTGCGGCGAATAGACAAATGTATTGGCATAGGCTACACCATCCTCGATATAATAGTACCGCTCAAAATCCACCCAGCGGTCGCGGCGCATGGCAGCAGGCGTGATCCAAGGAGCCGGAATACCATTGCGACCTTTATATTCAGCATTTGACTGGAATTCACCTTCCGGCGGGAAAACCTTCTCAATACCCGATGCCGAAACGTTATCAAACGGACCGACGATCTTCCAGTCCGTAATTGCATTCATCTCAGCAAAATGCTTTTCGGCTCCTACAATATCGCCACGGCGAAGGCGCGATAAGCCAAGATACTCATTGGCCACGGCTTTTAAAACCGTTCCCGCATTATCCCGGCTAAGCAGGGTTTCCAGTACGTCGCGACCGGCTTTATCGCCCTCGAGCGCCAGGCCGTATGGCGTATGCAGCGCGGCAAAAACATATGGCTGGTAATTTTTTTCATACCGGAGCATATTGGCAAGATGCTTATTGGCAGCACTGTTATTTTTCTGTGCAAGGTAAAGATAGTACAGTCCCATTTCAGCGGGCGTATATTCCTGCTGCTGAGCCAGTGCTTCCTTGAATTTTGTCTCTGCCTGCCGAAGGTCATTCGACTGCCAGGCCTTCCATGCCTGCGCGCTGAGGGACGATGGTGTTTCCTGCGCAATGGCATAATACGCGCTCGCTGCCAGGAGGAATGTGGTAAAGAATGTTCTTTTCATAAACCCGAGAAAAGTATATAATTGAAGATTGGTTTTTCATCGCAAAAGCCGGAGAAGCACATGCGGGAAGGTGAATTTACATAAATTTTTCTTTTTTTAAAAGAAGTAAATTCATTTTTATGAGGTGATTACGTGATTTTTTTCAGAGGGGAGTTTTTAAAACAAAAAACCCTCACAAGCTTTTAAAAATTGTGAGGGTTTGCCATTTACTGCTGTGCTGCCTGCGCGCCCGGCACATTCAGCTCTTCAAACATTTTTAAAACATCCTCTATCGGCTTTGCGCCTAAGTCACCAACGCCGTGCTGCCGAATGGCAACCGCGCCCGCTTCCATTTCGCGCTGCCCGATGACGAGGGCAAACGGGATTTTCTTTTGCGAGGATTCGGCAATTTTGCGGTTGATTTTTTCGTTGCGCGTGTCTACCTGTGCGCGGTAGCCGAGTTTTAAAAGGCGGTCTGTGAGCTGCTGCGCGAACTCAAATTGCCCGTCGCTGATTGGCAATACGCTCACCTGCACCGGCGCTATCCAGAACGGGAAATTGCCCGCATAATGCTCAATCAAAATTGAGATAAAACGCTCCATCGAGCCAAACGGCGCGCGGTGAATAATGACCGGACGGTGTTTGGCGTTATCCGCGCCGGTGTATTCCAGTTGGAAGCGCTCCGGCATCACGTAGTCCACCTGCACGGTGCCGAGCTGCCACTTGCGGCCGATGGCGTCGCGCACGATAAAGTCAATTTTCGGGCCGTAAAATGCCGCTTCGCCTTCGCCGATGAAGTATTCGAGCTGCATTTCGTCGGCGGCTTCCTTGATTTCGCGCTGGGCACGCTCCCACAACTCGATGTCGCCGCCGTATTTGCTGGCGTTGTCGTCGCGGAAGGAAAGGCGCGTTGTGACGTCCATGCCGAACGTTTTAAAAACAAGCTGGGTGAGCTCGACCACGTTTTTGATTTCGTCTTTGAGCTGGTCGTACGTGCAGTAAATATGCGCATCGTCCTGCGTAAAACCGCGCACGCGCGACAGTCCGTTCAGTTCGCCCGACTGCTCATAGCGGTACACCGTTCCGAATTCCGCCACACGAAACGGCAGCTCGCGGTAGCTTTTTGGCTTATTCGCGTAAATCTGGTGATGGTGCGGGCAGTTCATCGGCTTCAGCATGTACTGCTCGTCCTCCACTTCCATCGGCGCAAACTGCGATTCCGCATAGTACGGATAGTGCCCCGAAGTTTTGTACAGCTCAATATTTCCGATATGCGGCGTAATCACTTCCTGATAACCGCGCTTCAGTTGCTCCTCGCGCAAAAATGCCTCAAGTCGGCGGCGAATCAGCGTTCCATTCGGCAGCCACACGGGAAGCCCGCCGCCAATCATCGGGTTAATCATGTAAATTTCAAGCTCCTTGCCCAGCTTGCGGTGGTCACGCTTTTCGGCTTCCTCGCGCTGTTTTAAAAACTCCTCCAGCATCTGCTTTTTCGGGAAAGTAATGCCGTAGAGCCGTGTAAGCTGTTTGCGCTTTTCGTCGCCGCGCCAGTACGCACCTGCGATGCTGAGGATTTTCGGGAATTTTAAAACGCCTGTTGACGGAACGTGCGTACCGCGACATAAATCCGTAAAATTGCCCTGCTTATACAACGTAATTTCGCTGCCTTTCAAACCTTCGAGCAATTCCAGTTTATACTCATCGCCCTTGGCCTTAAAAAACTCAACGGCGTCTTCCCACGAAATTTCCACGCGCTCGTACTTCGAATCCTTCTTTACCAGCTCCGCCATTTTCGCTTCAATTTTTGGCAAATCTTCCGGCGTGATGCGCACCCCTTCCGGCAAATCCACATCGTAATAAAAACCATTTTCAATCGGTGGCCCGATACCGAACTTTATGCCCGGGTACAACTCCTCAAGCGCTTCGGCCATAAGGTGCGCGCTCGAGTGCCAGAAGATTTCCTTACCCTCATCATTGTCAAACGTCACGATGCGGATAGACGCGTCTTTTTCGATTGGCCGCGCAAGGTCGTACGGCTGCTCATTCACAAAAATGCCAAGAGCCACACGCGCCAGCCCTTCGGAAATGGATTTGGCGATGTCCATGCCTGTCGTACCGCTCGGGTACTCGCGCACATCGCCGTTTGGAAGTGTGATGTTCATGTTTGGTCTATGTCGTTTTTAAAAACTATTTAAAGTCGTATGATGATTTATAGTAGTTGCATTCAGGAACTTCGCTTAAAAGTAAGAAGCGAACTATTTGCACCTTTGGAGTATATGTCTCATCTAAATACTCACGTTTCCTTTTTGCTATACCTTGGGATTCTTTCAAAAGCAGTTCTTCTTTTAAAAACTGGGGATAATTGTTTTTTAAAATAGTAAACGTGTTATTTGTATTCATTTTTAAAAGAATTTCAGGCTTTTCCGGAATTAGAAAATTAACCCGAAGATGTTTGTGATAAAACACAGTATCACCATCAGAAGAAATATCTAATTCCCGATGGTCTAATATAGTTTTAGAAACACAGCAGTCACGTTCTTCAATTTTTATCGTATCGCCCAGATATTCTGTGTAACTACGATTAATATTTTTCCGCAATTCATAGATAAATGTAACCCTGGAATTATTTGAATCTTTTAAAAACCTGAGCTTTGAAAGATTTTTGATACTTATTTCTTTTAAAAGTGGTTGCGATGCCTCTACGTTAATAATCTTCGGTGTTCCATTCTCAATATTAAAATGTATCGAAGAATTTCCTGTAATTCGCGCTCGTCTTGCCATTGCCGGATATTCAAACTCCGTATCGCACATGAGATACACCTGCGCTTTTACAAGCGGCGCAGAAAGCAGCAAGGCAAATAGTGTGAAGGCAACTTTTCTCATTGAAGTTTGCAGTCTTAGCTTTCCGTCATTGCGAGCCGTTGTCTGCGCGGTGCGGCAATCGCAAATGCTACAGGCGCGACAACCTGTATTTGCGATTGCTTCGTCGGAAGACCTTCTCGCAATGACGATGTAGTTACTTCTAATAAGATTTTTAAATGCACTGATTCACAAAAGTACGGTTTTTAAAAGTCTTTTAAAAAAGAAAGGCACGGCTATCGAGCCATGCCTTTTAAAAATTGCTTTTTAAAACTATCTACGGCTCCGGCTTCATCACTTTGCCCGTGAAAAGGATCGTATTGGAGTGATAATCGCGGATCACAAAGACAAATGGCCTGTCTGCGCGAAACGGCTTTGGCGCTGACACTGGGCCAATTTCAACAGACGTAGCCGCAGCTGCCTCGGTGCCCTCTTCATTGACAGTGACAAACGTTTTGTGCGCCACATTACTGATGTAAAGCCCGCCGCCTTTTGAAATTCCTGCAAAGTCCGCCTCATCAGGAATAAACGCCTTCTGTATTCCCATCATTTTTAAAAACGGGTTTAGCGTCTGGCTGTACGTGATAGTGAATTTGGGTATTTGCACATCCACGTCTCTTTCATGAAGGCGCTCGGTGATCTGAGGCCACAGCGCAGGCAGACCGTCAATACATTCATTTAATGTGCCCTGACGCGGCAGGATGATTGTCATGCCAAAACGCCCGTTGCCATATGGCAGGTCGAGCGCTTCCACTTCCATTGTGCTGTACATTTTAAAACGGGAACCGGTGAGCGTCATCATGCGGCAGGGAGCTTTGGAGCCGTCTGCCAGCATGAACATATCGTCGCGCGTATCCTCAGTTTTAAAACGGTTTTTCCATGGTGCTTTAAAATATACCGCATTGATAAGGTACATCACGGCATCAGGCGACAGCGGCTTTGGAACGATCCCGTCGATTTTGCCGCTTGTTTTACCTTTTACCCATGAATTGATGATGTCGGAAGATTCCCCTTTTAAAAAGTCGAGTGAAGCTGATTCAGCGTCGTAATATCTTTTGTTAAGGTCGGAAAATTCCTGTTCAACGGGAAAGCCTTCGCGCGTCCAGATAGAATTGGCAATGGAGAGCGTAACGCGTCTGTCCATGGACGTGAGCAGGTCTTTTAAAGACTTTGCCGATGAATTGATCTCCTGTTGCGACATCGCACTAAAGCCAAGCGACCGCGTCATTTCTGTGTGTGTCTCGCCACGTGCGCCATTGAGCGCCATGCCAAGCGCCATGTGGATGCTCAGCGGCGAGATGAACATGTTAGTATTCCTGTTCGCCTCGTCATTATTAAGCTTTTTTAAAAGCTCCAGCCCAAAAGTGCCGGCTGAGGTTGAAACTGCTAGTTCCGAGGTAGTAAGCGCACGCGGGGGAGCTTCAGGTTCGGATGTACCAGAGCAGCCTGTAGCAAGAATAATGCAGAAAGCGGAAAAGGCAACAAGAGTTTTCATCGTAAGCCTCCTTTTAAAAACAAAATTATTCAGGTTTTCTGTGAACAGGTTCTTTTTTCGGCTCGGGTTCATTTGTATTAAAAATTGAACGTGATTCGTCCCGCAATTTAAAATTCACGGGTATGGCCATCCAGACTGCAATAGGCTTTCCACTCTGATACGCTGGTGTATAGATGCCGGACATTACAGCACTTATAGCCGCAGTATCCAGAAGCGGGTGAGCTGATTTCAATACAACTGCCCGAACAGGTTTGCCCTCTGTATCTATAAGCACCTGAATGGTAGACTTACCTTCGATGTTATAGCGCTTAGCTTCCTCCGGATAAATCACCATGCGGGAGAGGTGCCCAAGGTCAACTTCCGGCATCTTTTCGACAATAATGAATTCTTCTTGAGGTGGCTCTGCGGACGTCATAGTTTGTGCTGAGAGCTGGCCGGGCAGGAAGAGTAAACAAACTCCATGCAGCACTATTGGCAGGACATTCTTTAATAATTTCATTGAAGTACCCGAAGTAAGATGTAATTCTAGTATGGGCAAATATAGGAAAAAAGTTTTTCGAGTAAACTTATTCTCTATTTGGAAGAATAATTTTTTAAAAAGTTTTAAAAATCACCTGTAAATCTGTATTTTTGCACACTCTTTTTAAAAATACACGGACAGATATGAAATTTCTCCTTGCTTTAGCACTTGCATTTGCTCTTGTACAGCCAGCATTTTCGCAGGATGATGAACTTGACGATTTCAAATTTGACGATGCTCCGGGCGCAGAAACAGAAGCCCCATACTTTGCCGTGGCAGGCGGTTATCTTGCAACACTTTTTTTCCCAAGCTTTGAAGAACTGAATAAAACAGTTACCGGCACATTCGGCCTTGAGGAATTAAAAACACCTGTATTCGTGCAGGGCGGCGAGGGCTTTATAGCTTTTCCGTATATCAAGAATTCACGTATCGGTTTCTTTGGTATTGCTGGTGGAACGGACAGACAGCGCGATGTGCGCGTTGCCAATCCTGTAGCTGAAACGGACACTCTTACAGCAAGCCGCAACTTTGAATACCGTGTGAGCTTTACTGGTATTTCGCTGGATTACGCACTTATGCTCGGCCGTAAATTTGCTATCGTACCAAATGCGCGGGTAGGCTTTGGCACTATGTCGTTACAGGCGTATCAAGGTGTAGAAGAGAGAAACTGGACTGACTTTAACGCCAGCGCCAACAATGTAAATTACCTGAACCGTCTTGAAGCAAACTATTGGTTTGTGCAGCCAGGCATACATTTTGAATTTGCTGCAACGCCGTTTTTTATGGTGCGGGCTAGCGGTGGCTACACGCTTTCCTTTATGCCAGGTGAATGGGAATATAATCATGTATCACGTGTTACTACAGTACCATCCGAAATCAAGGCAACAGGCGCCACAGCACAGATTGGTATTTTCCTTGGCCTTTTCCAATAATGAATATTTACATTCGTTTTAAAAATCTTTAGAGTGCTTTTTAAAACTTCGGGCTCGTAGCTCAACGGTTAGAGCAGTGGACTCATAATCCATTGGCTAGGGGTTCAAATCCCTTCGGGCCCACAAAGCCCCTGAGAAATCAGGGGCTTTTTTATTTATTAAGCAGCCAATATTTTCTTAATTGCTTTTCTATTAACCTCATCCCTCCCTTCGATCCTGATTATATCAAATGCCGGATTTCTTTAAAAACAGTAAATATGTAATGAACCTGCCTTATTACTCTCGAGATCTCTTTTTTGGCCTATTAGCGCTAACAGTTAGAAATTATATAGATGAACTAAGAATACAGCGCGTTTGACTGGAAACTTTGTCTAACTCGAAACCCAAGTGGCATTTGCTATTCGCTTCTAAATGCACTTTAAGAATATTTGCCTTGGTGCGATATATATATCGCTATTTTGCTTTTTACAATATATTTTTCTCACAAGTGAAACAAAATGGCATCTTGTATATTATTGCTTTTTAAAAGCTGCTTTTATTTTAAAAACCGGAAGTATTATTATGAAAAATCTCTTTTTGCCTTTTGTTGTTATGGCGCTGTTTGCGCTTGGAAGCTGTGGTGATGAGGCTAGTATCAATCCGCCTGTGAATAAGAAGGATACGACAAAGAATCAGGATACGACGCATAACCAAGACACAACTCAGAATGAAATGCCTACATCATATTTAATTAAAAATGTAAATGATTTACATCTCAGCATTCCTATCATAATTTCCGGCGGAAAGCGTGAAGTCTTAAATTTCGTCTATCCGAAAACCTATAGTCCGGGCTGGACAATGGATAAAAAGGTAAGTAGAGAAGGGTTTTATCGTTTTTTTATTAAAAATAGTGCTGTAGATATTTCTCTTTCTTTTAATGTTAATGCTGCAAAGAAGGAACTTACAAATATCTCATTCTCTCATCAATCATTTCATTCAGCGTATAATGTTCTTAAGTATTCATTTACGATAGATCGTTTGCAGGGCTACATAAGTTCAAAATATCTGATGGCAGTTATTAAGAGTGAAAGTCTACAGAACGCTGTAGATAATGTGCAATATACGTACCAATATACAACCCATGAAGTTATCAAGCGTCCAAATCTACCAGACAAATCAATCCCAGTAAATCATTCATATAGCTTTGTTAGTCTTGATAAATTTACTAATGCAAATACATTCGGGATTTCTCTAGAAATAGAATAAGTCGTAAAAAAAACGCCGTTTCAGCACCAAAGCCAAACGGCGTATTCCTTTTCTGCTTTTAAAAGCTTTTTTTAAACATTTGCCTTAGTGCATTAAATTTATCGCTATTTTGCTTTTTTAAAAATATATTTTCCAACAGGTGAAACAAAACGGCTTCTCGTGGATTACTGCATTTTAAAAGCTACTATTTTTTAAAAACCGGAGTATTATTATGAAAAATCTCTTTTTGCCTTTTGTTGTTGTGGCGCTGTTTGCGTTTGGGAGCTGTGGGGATGATGTGGTGCAGCCGAGTGTTAATAGACCAAGCGATACGTTTGAGGTTTACGGTGGTTCTGTCTCAGTTAAAAATGCAGCTGTATTGGTACAGCAATATGCTAAAAGTCAAAGTGACACACGTGAACCTATTAAAATAGTTAGAGACACAACTGAAAAAGTTCTAAGTTTCGGGGACTACTTTGGTGAAGATTCTACGAACCGCTTTAGTGAAAAAGCTCACCGCGTATCTTTCCAGAAAAAAGGCGACACACTATTTTTAACTGATATACTGTCTCTTTACCAAGGGTCCTGGACTGATCATAGACTTGTACTTGCACTAGTTATTGATAGTGTTAATCAGTCTATTCCTTATCTGCGTTATGGTAATAGAGAAAGCGCGGGTTATTCCTACGGTTACGGAGACGAAGCCAAAAGTCAAATAAATGAACATTCTCTGATTCTTCGGAATGTACTGTATAGAAGAACAGATAGTACCATAATTATAAGAATGGTTCCGAGTCCTACCCAGCTCAGCGAACTTTATTACTTTACCAGCTCTAACTATGAAAGGGGTAATGGTAAAGGTACAACTTACTACATAAATAACAGCTCCACAAGCGTTCTCTCATTGCTGCCATTTAGATCTGACTTCTTTATAGATATTGAGCTAAAGTATCGTTACAAATAGTTCTCTCGTAAACGCCGTTTCAGCACCAAAGCCAATCGGTGTTTTTCTTTTCCGCTTTTAAAATATTGTGCTTCAGCGCAAAACTTTATCGCTATTTTGCTTTTAAAAATATATTTTTCGACAGGTGAAACAAAACGGCATCTCGTGGATTACTGCTTTTTGAAAACGGAAGTATTATTATGAAAAATCTCATTTTGCCTTTTGTTGTTTTGGCGCTGTTTGCAGTTGGGAGCTGTGGGGATGAGGCGAGTGTTAATCCGCCTGAGGATGGGAAAGATACGACTAAGAATCAGGATACAACAAAGAAACAAGATTCTGTTTTTCGAGTCTTTATGAAAGGAAAGATTTCAATAGCTGGAATGCCAGTCACATTCCAGATAAATAATTATTCCTCTTCCTTTTTTTATGGAACAAGACAAGATTCCAGTATAAGCGATACGGTAATTCAATACAGCGGTTCGGTATCACATTTCTCTACACCAATTATCGATTCTATTGTTGCATTAAAAGGGAAAGATACGCTTCAGATTATTGAGCGATTTGGAATTAATGATGACAGAAACAGAAAAAGATTTTCACTTGTAATAGATACTCTCCTTCACTCAATTCCTTACCTATCGTACGAATTTATTGAAAACCGAAGTAATGCCAATGGCACAACCACTAATTGGTCTGGCTCATCAAGAATAATAGCTTTAAAAAATGTACCATATACATCCTCCGGCGATTCGATTGTTATTGAAATAAAAGGAACGGACCTGCAAAGCAGAATATCACATTTTGTTTGGCATGATGCAAATGGCAGCTATTATAACGGAGGTCATGCCAGCAATACTTCCAATTCACATACCAACACGAATTTTAAAGAGTTTATTCCATTTACTGATACTACAAAAATAAGGATCGCACTTTTTTATAAGTAGAAAGAACCGAAAGTCAGGTAAATAGAAAAAATTTCTACGTGACTTTTTAAAAACCCGCCTTTTCGCCAACCGGCTCATGCCCTTTTACCATGAATTTTCTATACAGCTTTCCGCTTTTTAAAAGTGTGGCATGCGTGCCTTCTTCGGCGATGCGGCCGCTGTCGAGCACGAGGATGCGGTCGGCCTGCATGGCGGTTGCCAGCCGGTGCGTGACGACGATGCAGGTGGTGCCGGGCAACCCCTTTTTAAAAGACTGCCAGAAGGCGGCTTCGGTGGAGGCG
>DASPKH010000206.1:0-43044 GCA_035628175.1 Patescibacteria group bacterium | reverse complement strand
TGCAGATTTGCTTTGCCTGAAACAACGTCAATGCTCGCTTCAAAAGAGCTGAGCGCGGTGAAATTTGCAATGCGAATCGCCGTAAAGACCGCCACGCCAAGTGCCACCCCGAGCACGCTGAGGAGAAATTTGCCGGGTTCGGAAGCCATGTGGCGGAGATTGACGAGGCGGAATATGTTCATTTTTTAAAAGTCGTGTTTTTTTAAAAGGATTGTAAAAATACGTAATTGCGGTATTTTTGATTTTTAAAAAGAATTATTGAACTTAAACTAATTATACAATGCAGGACTTATTGCGATTTTTCGACCATCAAGAATGTCCATCAGTAGACGGAATTGTATATCCAGATGGCTCAATTTTTCTTTTGAATATTAGTATCGATTGGGGCCGTCCAGCTAATTACTCTGTAAAAAAAGGAGCAAAAACAACCGTAGATGGGCTTAAAGGTGAAGGAGAATTATACTGGACTAGTTGTGCTGTATTGGTTAGTATGATTGATACACAGCAATCTATTGAAATATGGGGAGGTGAAGCAAGCTACGGTAGTGATGGGTTTGTAAGTGTTTTTGATTTGTCATCCAAAAATCTAATTTGGATTGCTTTTTTTAATGAATCAAATCCGTTCGATAAGTTATCTGTTCTAGATGATGAAATTTATGCAACCAGCACAAATGGCTGTGTATGGAAAATTAAAATAAAGAATCCAGTTGATATTGTTGTAGAGTGCCGCTAAGTATGTTGTTCACAATTATTTCTTAAAATTTTTCCTTTTACCTTTTTACTTTTTACTTCAAGTTAATGCTCGACAACGCACTCATCTTCGCAAAAAAACTCATAGCCGCCCACATCCAACCTGGCGACATCGCCATTGACGCAACTGTCGGCAACGGACACGACACGCTTCTCCTTGCAGAATTAGTGAGTGAAACAGGAAAAGTATACGGCTTCGATATTCAGGAGCAGGCGGTTTTAAAAACGCGGGAAGTGCTTTTAAAAAGTGGTTTTGATAATCGTGCGGAGATTATTCACGCCGGGCATGAGCGCATGGAGGAGTTTTTAAAAGGTGATGTTACGGCGGTGATGTTCAATTTGGGGTATTTGCCGCATGGCGACAAGTCGATTATCACGGAACCGGAAACGACAGTTCGCGCAATTGAGGCAGCAATCAATCTTCTAAAACCTGGTGGGCTGATCACGGTCATTTGTTATCTTGGCCATGCCGAAGGCAGTATTGAAGCGGATGCTGTACGGCAATTTGCGCAGAATCTGCCGAATCAGCAATTTGCCGTGATAGAATATCGCGCGATTAACAAGAACTTTCCGCCGTTTTTGATTGCTATTGAAAAATATGTGAAATAGTTTTAAAACTGAATTCTTACCACATCATGAGTATTCTTGTCGTTGGCGACGTCCACGGATGCTATTATACTTTTAAAAAGCTGGTTGATGAGAATTTTCAGCCGGGCGAGGATTTGCTCGTGCAGGTTGGTGATCTGATTGACCGCGGAAATTTCGCGCCGGAAACGGTGGGGTATGCGCGTGAATTACAGGAAGAGCATCAAGCAGTTTTTTTAAAAGGAAACCACGAAGCACTGATGCTGGAGCATTTTCGCAAACGGGAAATCCCCGGCTGGCTTATGCAGGGTGGCGCGCAGACAGTTGCACAATATGAGTCTTTAAAAAGGGATGTTGAAAGCGACCTGCACTGGTTTGAAATGCTGCCGCTTTTTTGGGAAAATGAGTGCGTGTTTATCAGTCACGCGGGGATTAGTTCACTGACAGATGATCCTTTTAAAGAAAATCATTCTGAAAATATTATCTGGACGCGCTCGCTTTTAAAAAATATCGGAAAGCTTCAGATTCACGGGCACACTCCACAGCTGGACGGAACGCCCAAATTCAACGAAGCCTCACAATCATGGAATATTGACACTGCTGCTGTGTATGGTGCGGGGCTAACGGCTTTACAACTGGATGAAACGGGCGACGTTTTAAAAACGATTTTTGTAAAAACGGACGAAAAGGATATTAAGAATAATTTTTAAAATTTTTTTAAAATTACACTTTCATCAAGTACGGGACGAGTTTTTGCTCGCCGAGTTTGAGCTTGCGGTGAATGTTATAGCGGTGATTTTCCACCGTGCGCTTTGAAAGGAAAAGCACATTGGCCACTTCCTGCGAATTGAGCCCGGTACGTAGAAGCGAACAGATTTTCAGCTCCGTCGCCGACAGTGAGCCGCCGGATGATTCTTCCAGGCGCGTGGTAAAATCAGGATTTACCTGTAAAAACTGCTTTTCAAAAAGCTTCCATTCCGTTTCGGAACCCGCGCCATCCTGCACGATTTTTGAAAGGTTTTTAATCACTTCGCTCGTATTTGTCACATCCTCGCTGATCTGCTCGCCAATGGTTTTTAAAAACTCGTTTTTATTGACGAGATGGAGCGCAAGGGCTGTCAATTCTTTATTTTTCAATGCGATCTCGCGTTCAAATTGTTCGGATTTCAGTTTGTTGATCTCGGCTTCGTGCCTGATGCGCTCCACATCAAATTCGATGAGAAGCGTCTGGACTTTATTCCTTACTTGTTGCTCCTGAAGTAACTGCCTGGCTTCAATAAATTGTCGGTAATAGTTTATGGATTGCTGCAGGTCGCCTTTTTTTTCAGAGGTGTCCGCCAGTAGTTTTAAAGCTGCGGCCTGTTGCTTTGCGTCGTTAATCTCGCGCGCTAAGGCCAGCGCCTGATATGCAGTTTCAAATGCTTCGGCATAGGAGGAATTTGCAGCATAATTTTCTGCAAGGCATGTGTAATGATGCGCCAACCGTTCTTTGTCTCCAAGCGACCTGCTGATATCGGCACCGAGTTGCCCAAAGTGAATTGCCTGAGGAAAATCACCTTTTAAACGGTGTGCCTCGCCAAGATTGCAATAGGATGAGGCAAGTCCATAATCATCCTGCAACTCAATGCGGATTTTTAAAGCTTTTTTCAGCCACGCCATGCCCTGCGTGTAAGCTCCAAGCCGCACCTTTGCAACGCCGATGTGGTTCATCGCCAGCGCGATAAATCGTCTCTGGCCCAGCTTTGAATACAACTGCAGCGCCTCGGTAAACGACTGTAACGCCGAATGCAAATCACCAATTTCCGTCTGGACCATGCCGATATTGGAAAGTGTATTTGCGATGCCCTGTGTATTGCCCTGCTCACGTTTTATTTCCAAGCTTTTAAAAAGATTCGACAGACCTGTTTCATAATCGCCATAAGCAAGGTAAATTCCCGCGATATTATTTAGCGATGCAGCGATTCCGTGCCGGTCGTTCAACTGATCTTTGAGATGCAAGCTCTGGTTGTGGCATTCGAGCCCTTTTGAAAAATTCCCGATCGAAGTGTATACACCGCCGAGATTATTCAAAATAATAGACTGTCCGGTGGCGTCGCCCAGCTCACGTTTGAGTTTTAAAGCTGACTTGTACCGCTCAATTGCTTCATCATATCGGTTCATGTCGTCGAGCAGGCACGCGATGGCAAGCTCGGCTGATGCAATTCCTTCCCGATCATAGAGCTCTTCAGCGAGTTCCTTACCCTTTTTTAAAAACTCTTCTGCCCGCTGATGCTCGCCCAGGCCAATATAAATCTTCCCGATGGCGCGGATCACCCGGCTTTTAAAAACGTGTGAATTGATCTTTGTAAAAATCGCGAGTGACTCCTCTGCAAGTGGCAGCGCCTTTTTATGGTCGCCGGTCAGCACATCGTGAAATTGCGCCAGAAGAAGCAGCGCGTATGCCATTCCGTGATCGTAGGAATTCTGCCGCGAAATTGTCAGCGCATCGTCCAAAAGCGAGAAAGCATGTCTGGAATCGCTTTGCTTCAGCAATTCGGCCAGATCCAGCATCGCATCTACTTTTTTAAAAGCAGTTTTTGCCTTGGCAATTTGCTGCTCGAGCCGTTTGATTTTGGTTTTTAAAGAAATTTCCGGCATGTTTTTTAAAAAGATCAGTCTTTTAGAAGATTTGAAAAATTTCTTTAAAAATACAATTCTACCACGAAAAATTATTCACTAATCTTGCTACAATTTCCTCGGGAATTGCCGCATTTGGCAAACGACGGAACGAAAGCTGCAGATTTGTTTCCATATTTTTAAAAAACCGTAGCGACGTTGTGCTGTGAAAAGCGAACGAACTGTTTTTCCCCAGGTCAAAATACGTCACGCCGGCTGTTGTTTCAAACCAGTCAGATGGCGTGGTGATAATTGATAGGCCAAAGCCCGAGACTTCCGCAACCTCAGCCACAGGCCTGACTTCGCTTTTTAAATCCAGCGAATCATCAGGATTGACAACGGTAAATTCTTTTAAAGGAAATGAGCGCGTTTTGCTGTAATTGCCTGTGAGATTCACACTCAGCACGGGGCTGAAGCTTACCTGATGGCTTACCACCGCTGCCTGGGCGGAAAATACACCAACTGAATCCGGGCGGCTTTTAGTGTCTGTCGAAGCTGACTCACCATTCTGCAAATTATACGACGCAAAGGTGGACATACGGCCGATTCCGCCGTTATAGAAATATGCGGCTGTCGCAAGAAAATTGTTAATTGTATTGCCTATTGAATTACGTAATTCCGGCTGATTTTTATTTGTCTCGAGTGCTTGTGCATGGCGCTGATAGCCGAAATGCAGAACAGGAAGTTTCGGGATTCTCACGTCAAGTCCCGCGCCTGCCGAAAAAATGTCGGACGAATGAACACGGTCTTTGTAGCCCGATTTGTCTATTGAGGAATTCAGCGAGAAGCGCAGTTGCTTTTTAAACAATGTCTGCGTGTACAACCCGTCCCACCGCAGCGCGTCGGTGCGCAAACCCGCCGTTCCCACCGATCGGTAGCCGCCACCGACATAGCGTATTCCCGTTGAAAAATTTGCAGTATTTGCAAACGGCGTATAGACCGCTTTTATGGCAAAAGCATAATCGGCGATTGTACTGTCCTCCGTGCCTTTGCGAAGAAAATCGGGCAGATTTTTGACGGGTTCGATATTTTTTAAAGCGCTGAAATTCCCTTTATCCTCGAAATACATGAGGTTCACTTCGCCATCAAGCTTTAAATTTCCAATCGACGGCTCGTAATGCGCGACAGCTCCAATGCCATAATTACGCTGCTGTGAAACAATTGTGCTGTTTTTAAAAAAACTTGAATCTTTAAAATCCACTTCATTACCGAGAATGTCGAGAACTGCAATAGTGGTATCCACGCGGATGCGATTGATGCTATTCTGGATCGCCACGCTTTGCTCATCGTCTTCGGCATAGAGCCCGGTAATTATCACGTGATTGCCCATGGTTTTGCCGATGCCTAAGCGAACGGAATAGAGGTTTTTAAAAAGTTCGAATTGCGACAGCGACGCGTTTTTAAAAAGAACAGAGTCCTGGTCAATCACGTCCTGCGACACGTTACTAATGTCGGCGAATCGCTGGATCTTCCCAACAGACACAGCTGTGTACAATATTCCGGGATTATATTCTACAAACCCACCGTTTATCGTTACGTCATTTAAAAGCATTTTGCCGAAACGGGGCGCGACATTTCCAAAGCCAAAAGCGGGAAATTGTGCAAGAAAACGCTGCTCATCGGTTGCTATGCCGAACTGCTGCAGCGCGTCCATGTTCCGGCTCAGATCAGTTTCCTGAAGTCGGTATAATTCCTCAAGCCGCAACGAAATTTCGAGCGAGTCTGCTTTTAAAAACGTACGCAACGAATCAATCGAAAGTGAATCGCGCTGTGCTTCCAGCTCTACAATCTCATCGCTCACACGTTGCTGTAGTGCAGCATTGATGTTACGTCGCAAGTTCTGGCTACCAATCGCACCGCGGCTCAGCAGGTCGCGTTGATCAGGCACCGCACCGACCAGTGATTCCGTCGAAAGCAGGAAATTTAGCCGCAGTGGCGCACCAAAAATAGAGATAGTCGGGTCAATCTGCAATCGCGTGTAGTTCGGCGGGCGTGACGCCAAAAGCGGACGTTGATTAGAATGCTCAATCGTCATCTGTGCTTTTCCATTGAACGAAAAGGTAGCCGGAACCGGGGTAACCGGAACCGGAATTTCCCCACTTTTAAAACCTTCACTGCTGTCTGACGGAATAATGCTGAGCGCATCTGGGTGCGATTCCTCACCCGCAGGCGATGACGGCGGCAGTGCCGTATCTTTTAAAAAGGGTTCACTTACGGCAGGTATTTCTTCAGCCACTTCTTTTGGAGCCTCATAGATGAACGTCCAGATTTCGCTGCGGCTGATGGCGCGCTCGGCCGTTTTAGCACCATCACGTTTTACCTTCGCGATCACCTGCCATGCGTAGCGGCCACCGTCACGCAGCTCGCGGGCATTAAAACCCGTTTGCCACGCTGATGTAGTGAGATTCTCCCGGAGAATCACCGGAGGATTTTGCCGCAACGCCTCCTCCGGTGTTTGCCCGCTTAAAATCTCCGCCACTATGAGGTCACAGAAAATATCTGCGCCTCCACCCGCTTTCGACTGCATGAACCATGTCCAGATTACCTGCTGCTCCACGATATCCGAGCCGTCGTATGGCCCGATGAGGATCGGCGAGAGCGCGTCGGATTGTGCTGATGCTTCGTTAGCAAGGATCATCGTGAGCAGCATTACTTTTAAAAGGGTTGTTTTTAAAAATATAACGGCGCTGAATCGGTTTTTTCTATTCATAAAATTTTTAAAATCTTAGCTCAAAAAAGTTGTCTTGGAAGATTTAAAATTTTAGATTTTTTATGGTACATTAGCAGTATTGTTCGTTTCATTGCTTTCGGTAATTGCGCCGCCATTGTCAACTGTCACACGCATTCCGCGGTCATTCCACTGGCGGACGCCGCCAAAATTGTCCGGACACCGAACACAGGTATTGCCAGATTTCCGTGCACAAACGACGCTCTGCCTTCTTTGCACAATGATCTGATATATTTCGCCTGCCTGGAGTGAGCGGATTGTCTCTACTCTATCATCAAAGAAATTCTGGTTTCCCCCACCGTTGATGGCTACAGTAAATGGTGTCGTAATATTAGCTGTACCTATGTTCTGAATTCTAATTGTAAGTGGGAGAATTGGCGTCTGGCGTGTTTGCTGCTCGTCTGGAAGATTTTCACAAAAACTATAGCGCGCTGCGTCTGTTGCGCTGAAGGTTGCGCCGCTGGTAAATGCGCTTTCAATTGTAACAGTAATATCGGGCTGTCCGGCTGGAGCGGGATTGGATACCCCAATACCTGGATTGATCAGCTGCCCACTAACGTTCCCTCCTGAACCGCCACACAAACTGAGATCTTTTAAATTCGTCTGGTAAGGCTTTGTGTTACTGGCGCCAGGCAAATTATCGGCAAAGCCCATATAAATATATGTTCCCCATCCGCCCGGGACATTGCCAGCTTCGGAATCACATAAGCGTATAAATTTCTCTGGTTTTTCTCCAAATTCAGCATTAGGCGTAGAAATATATTCTTCATCAAAGGAAATGTCTATCGTGTCGGTCATTATTCTTCCTTCGGTTTTGGTAAGGCGCAGAACATCACGCCTGAGGATTTCCTTATTCAGACCGTCGCTAATCTGTACAGTCTGTGGAGCCTTAAAAGTAATCAGCCGTAAATTGTATATGCGTCTCCCACCGCATTGGGTTTTGAAAACGCGACGTCCGCTTGGTGTCTCGATAATATCAGGCAGCTCAGCTCCGTTATTGGTCGTCCACTCAATGCTTTTTATCTGACCGCTTCCGTGAACCACCTTACAGTCTAATTTGTCAAATCCCGCTACCTCAACGGCAAACCGAATCCGTATCTGGAAATCTTCATGCAAACCTGGTAAATCGCCCCTATTCACTTTAAAAACTACCAAACCTTTGCGTTCGGGATTGCGGCTGTCGGGATTATCGCGTGTTGTGGCGCCTGCGTAGATAAGTGCTGATTTTCGGATTGTTTTTACAACATTTCCATTCACCACAATTTCCACCCTGTCGAGCATATCCGTCAGATGTCCGGCAATTCCCACTACGTGATCATATCCATTTAAAAATGGCATACGGTAGCGGTTGCCGTTATATTCAATCCGCCCGTTCGTAATCTTTTTATCTATTCCATAACCGGGGAGGCTGCTTGGATAGGTAACACGCGCATTTCCCAACGGCTGTTCATAACGCGTGCGGTCATACTGCGCGCCGCTAGCTTTATCTGGCACGAATACATGGGCGAATTCAACTGTATTTGCCTCTGCTACCCCATGCATACAGCACAAAAACATCATGGTCAATGCGCTTTTAAAAAATTTTCTTTTCATCTTGCCCTCATTTAGAAAGGTTAAAAAATTAACAGATTGCACACTGTGTCTTGTGCAAAAGTATTTTTAAAGGGCATCTTCCACCTTACTCAAAAAATACTCATAGTTTTTGCAGTAGAGGAATTTTAAGTGATGGAATTGGCAGCGGTAGTAATGGGAGATGAAATGGAGCAGAACAGAAGTTATTATAAAAACAAAATGAAGTGTACTGCGAAGCCTTTAAAAACAATTCTGCTTTTTCCAGAATGCTGAAGCTCAGATTGCCCCCTCTATTTTCTTCATCGCTGCTTCAGGTTTGAATTTGAAAGAAAACTCTTTGCCTGCTCAGCACTTGGCGCATGAGCGATAATGGTTACTTTGTCTGGATTATCTGCATCGCTGTAAATGGAGTGTACGCGTAATCCTACCTGTGCGCAATTTTCCTTCATGATAGTTGCAAAATAGCCAGAACTTTTAAAAGCCAGCACGTTTTTTAAAAGCGGCTTTTAAAAACATTTTGTATTTTTGGACTTCTGAATTTCAAATGTTTTTAAAAACCAATTTTTAAAAGGAAATACCAATGATTATCGGAGTTCCTCGCGAGATTAAAACAAACGAGAACCGCGTAGCCCTTACGCCGGGCGGCGCTGACCTTCTTCGTCAGAATGGACATACAGTTTTGGTGGAAACACATGCGGGCGTCGGCTCGGGCTATGAAGATGATGATTATCGTGCTGTTGGTGCGGAAATTGTAAAAAGTGCTGCAGAAGTTTTCGCTCAAGCGGAAATGATCATGAAAGTGAAAGAGCCGATTGAGCCGGAATATAACCTGATTCGTGAAGGGCAGATACTCTTTACATACTTCCACTTTGCTGCTTCTCGCCCTTTGACAGAAGCGATGGTAGCTTCAAAATGTATTGCGATTGCGTATGAAACAGTAATGCGCACAGACGGTTCGCTTCCGCTCCTGATCCCGATGAGCGAAGTGGCCGGACGTATGGCTCCGCAGGAAGGCGCGAAATATCTTGAGCGCACAATGGGCGGACGCGGCGTACTGCTTGGTGGCGTTCCGGGAACGCAGCCGGCGAACGTCATGGTGCTGGGCGGCGGTATCGTTGGCACGAATGCTGCGAAAATCGCGGCGGGCTTTGGAGCAAATGTTTCAATCTTTGACAATAACCTGTATCGCCTGCGCTACCTCGATGATGTAATGCCGAAAAATGTGAACACGATCATGTCCACTCCGGCAAACATCCGCGCAGCTTTAAAAGATGCAGATCTTGTCATTGGCGCGGTTTTGATCCCTGGCGCGAAAGCTCCGTATCTCGTAACGCGCGAAATGCTCGGCGATATGAAAAAAGGCAGCGTTGTGGTAGACGTATCTGTTGACCAGGGCGGTTGCATCGAAACCTGCAAGCCGACCACGCACGAAAACCCAACATACGTTGTGGACGACGTGGTTCACTACTGCGTAGCGAATATGCCGGGCGCAGTACCGTACACTTCGACTATCGCGCTTACAAACGCAACTCTTCCATATGCCCTTCAACTAGCGAACAAAGGCTGGGAAGCTGCAACTCGCGATAATAAAGAATTGTATTATGGCCTGAATGTTGTTGGCGGCGATATCGTGTACAAAGCAGTTGCTGAAGCATTTGATATGCCATACAAAGAAACTGAGCCTTCTCTGAACTAAGCTTTGGGCAGTGAGCTTTCAGATTTTTAAAGCCGGAGTTTTTAAAACTTCGGCTTTTTTTTGTTTTTAGAAAGTTCTATTGTAAATTTCTTTTTTACAGAAAAGAGAATTTATATGGGAATGGTAGGTAGTTTACTCCGCGTTAACTTAACAGAGCTGCAAAACTACATTCAAGATAGCAGATTACTTGTAGAGGTGCTCTTTCCAGAAAGTGATCATCTTTCAGAAAGCAATCATCCAAACCTTTTAGAATTAGATAAGATGTGGGGAGGAGTTTGCTTTCTATTTACTAAACATTCATTTTCAGACGCTGATGATATATTACCTCCACTCTCATGGATTTTCTTATCTGGGAAACCAATAAAGGAACTGGATTTTGGATGTGGGCCAGCATTTTATCTTATGCCTGAACAAGTAATCGAACTGAACAAAATACTTGAAAATATTTCAGTCGAAGATTTGAAACAAAACTTCAATTCTCAAGTAATGATGGATGAAGGTGTTTATCCTGCAATTTGGGATAAAGACCCAAAGATTTTAGAATTTTTATTGGAATATGCTATCAATCTAAAATCATTTTATAATGAAGCTGCTATCAATCAGCAAGCTGTAATAACTTATTTAAACTAATGAAATCACTTGTAGCCGCCATATTCTTTCTTTTAACAATTTCCGCTCAAGCTCAAACAACTGACTGGGCAAAAGTACATACGATGACGATGTCGGCGATTGACCATCTCTACAATATTCGTTTTGATGAAGCGGAAACTACATGTAATGAAATTATTAAAATGGCACCAGGTGATCCGCGCGGACACTTTTTTAAAGCGATGATCCACTATTCAAAGTATAATTATTCGAATAATAAGGTTGATTATGACAGGTTTTTGCAGGTGACCTACAATATTGAAAAGGTCTGTGAGCGGCTTTTAAAAAACAATCCTAAAGATGATAAAGCGATGTTTTATCTCGGCGGGATCTTAGGTTATCGCGGCTTGGCCAAGTTTAAAAACGAACAACTGATGGATGCTGTGTGGGATGGCAAAAAAGCTGTTGGCCTGCTGGAAGACGCCTACAAAGCGGATTCCACAAACCGGGATGTGCAGTTCGGACTCGGGCTTTTCAACTATCTTATTTCGCAAGCACCATCATTTGCGCAGCCCGCTTTAAAACTTGCGGGGCTTGGCGGCAGCAAATCTCAAGGGCTGAAGCAAATGGAATATGCCGCAAAAAATGGTATTTACACGCAGGCGGAGGCGCGCACATGGCTTGCAGGATTTTACGCATCGGAAGATGCTAACACACGCGCATACTCGCACCTCAACACGCTTGTGAACCAGTATCCGCAGAATGGATGGTTTCGTGTTCGCATCGGACAGCTCCTGCTCTTCTCGATGAATCGGGCGGATGAAGCCGCCATACACGCTGAAAAGCTGCTGATTTCTGTAGAAACTGCGCCAAAGGAATTTCGCCCGATTTTTAAAAATGTGGCAAATCTAGGTTTGGGGCTGAGAAGTGTTTTTAAAAATAATTTCACTGATGCAATTCCCTATTTTCAAAAAATAGTTGTGGATAATTCCCAGCAGAATTTCGTCCATGAAGCCAATTTGCAGCTTGGCCTGATCCATGAAATTTCCGGCAACAGAAGCACTGCTGTAGAATATTATAAAAAAGCAAACTCCTCGCGCGAAGATGTCAAAAAGCTTCTTCAAAAACCGATGTCAGCAGCTGAGATCACTATTGTAAAAATAGAAAGTTTTGTTCGTGGTGGCTATTACGCACAGGCAATTGCGGGAGCGAATGAAGCTTTAAAAACCGTATTGAATGAGGACAGTAAGGCGCGACTGGAATATATTGCCGCACGTGCGTATTTTGAACAGGGAAACTATGGCGAGGCCGAACAGCGATTTTTAAGAGCAGTTTCTTTCAAACCCCAGGAGCACATTTGGATAACGCCTTTTTCGTACTACCGCATGGGGCTGGCGCAGGTAAAAGCCGGAAAGAAAGCTGAAGCAAAGCAAAATTTTGAAAAAGCTCTGACATTTAAAGATTTTGAGCAGGAAGAATATCTGCGAAACGAAATAAATAGCGAGCTGAAAAGGATTAAGCTATAGTATAATGAAAAACCGGAGTCTTTTAAAACTCCGTTTTTTTTAGTTGAATCTTTAACAACTATGCATTTCAATCACCACTTCTTCCGGAATGGGTGATGGGAGCGTCATTCTAAGCCAGACGTATCCTATTGTAGCAGCAATGAGCGAGCCAACGAGAACTGCTATTTTGGAATTATTCACCAGTTCCGCATCGTCGTAGGCAAGCACCGTAATAAAAATGGCCATTGTAAAACCAATGCCCGCAAGAAATCCGACGCCAATAACGTGCTTCCAGTTGATAGTTTTCGGCAGAGTAGCAACGCCAATCATGACGGCAATAAAGCTGAAGAGCGTTGCGCCAATGGGTTTACCAATGAGTAAGCCGAGCATAATTCCAAGACTGTTGCTTTGTGTAAGGCTTGTGTACCAGTCGCCCGCGATAGGAATTGCCGTATTTGCCAACGCGAATATCGGTAAAATTCCAAACGCAACAGGAATGTGGAGATTGTGTTGAAGTCCATATGAAGGCGAGTTCTTATCGCCATTGCCGAATGGAATGGCAAACGCTAGAAGTACGCCGGTGATTGTGGCATGAACGCCAGAATTCAGCATAAAATACCACATTGCCGCGCCGCCCAGCAGATATGGGATCAGCGAATGCACTTTCATGCGATTGAGCACCAGCAGCAGGGCGAAAATCCCAAGCGCAATACCAAGATTCACCATACTCAGTGATGTTGTGTAAAAAAGCGCTATAACGATGATTGCACCAAGGTCATCAATTACTGCCATTGCAGTAAGCAAAACTTTTAAAGATGCTGGAACTCGGTTGCCAAGAAGTGAGAGAATCCCTATGGCAAATGCAATATCTGTAGCTGTAGGAATCCCCACTCCATCCTGTGTTACCAGTCCGTAATTGAACAGCAGGAAAATCCCTGCAGGCATCATCATGCCTCCCAATGCTGAAAACAGGGGCAGCGATGCGTCACGGAAATTAGACATTTCGCCCACGTACACTTCGCGCTCCAATTCCAGCCCCACAAGCAGGAAGAATATCGCCATCAAACCATCATTGATCCAGTGCGCGAGGCTGTATCCCCCGATATAGGTATTCCAGAGCCCGATATATGAATCGCTAAGTGGAGTATTTGCCAAAATAAGCGAAAGCGCTGCGCAGACAATAAGCGTCATACCGCCGGACTTTTCGCTTTCAAAGAATTCTTTAAAAAGTTGAGTGAGCTTTATCATAATTCATTCTTTTATTCATGTTCGTTACTTCTACAAACAATCGAAACCCGTTGTCCGTCCAAAAAGTTTAGTCTTTTCCTGTATAATAAAACCACAATGTTTGTTTTTAAAAGAGTTACGTTGTATCTTGTTGGCTCTGTTGATCATCGTTTTGGATAATATATGAAATTCATCCTTCTCGTCATATCTCTCTTTTTACAAGTCCCGGCGCCTGCACAGAATAGCGACTGGGCTAAGGTTCACACAGCAACATCGGCGGCAATTGAGGATCTATATAACCTGCGCTACGCTGAAGCTGAAACAGGCTGCAACACAGTGATAAAGCTTGCACCTGGTGATCCGCGCGGTTATTATTATAAAACGATGCTGTATTACACACGCTTTAGCAATGGTGGCGATGCAGCAGATTATACGCAGTTTTTAAAATTTTCGCAGCAGGTGGAGCAGGTATGCACACGGCTCTTAAAAAATAATCCGAGGGATTCCCGCGCACTTTTTTATATGGGTGGGATGCTTGGGTATCGCAGCCTTTTACATTACAAGGCAGAAAAGCATCTGGACGCTGTTTCAGATAGCAAAAAGGCATTTAGCTATCTGGAGCAGTCGCTCGAGGCCGATAGCAATAATGCTGATGCGCGCATGGGGCTTGGACTTTTCCAGTATCTTATTGCGCAGTCGCCCGCGTTTTTAAAACCGGCGTTGAGCCTTGCAGGGCTTTCTGGTAATCGCGCAGAAGGTTTTAGAAATCTTGAAGCGGCTGTTCAAAGTGCTGTGTATAGCAAGGCAGAAGCGCGTGCCTGGTTGGCATCATTCTATCAAAGTGAGGAAAATTTCCAGCGGGCTCATATTCACCTAAATATGTTGACAACGTTGTACCCAAAGAACGGGTGGTTTCGATTGCAGCTGGCACAACTCCTGCTAAACAACATGCGGAAAAGCAACGATGCCATCATGCACGCAAAGCTGATTCTGCTGAATATTGCTGAAATCCCCCCTGCCGAACGCGCGAAAATCATGGCCGAAGCAAACTATATTCTTGGAGCAGCGAGCTTTTTTCACAATGATTTTGCAACGGCAGAAGATCTTTTTAAAAAAGCAGTGGCAGGAAATTTTAATGCTGTGACGGTTCGCGAAGCGAATCTGCACCTCGGCATGATCGAGGAGCTTTCAGGAAATCGTGCGGCGGCGATCCCGTATTACCGTAATGCAACCGGAAGCGATGAAGCAATGAAGCTTTTAAGAACAGCAATGACGACCGGCGATATGGCAGTGTTGAAGGCGGAAAATCTTTTTAAAGCTGGCCTGTATGATGAGGCATATGCTACTGCGTCAGAGTTTTTAAAAAACGCGCTGCCTGAAAGTGCGAAAGCGCAATTGGAGTATACAGCCGGGCGCGCATTTTTCGAAAAGGGAAATTATACTGCTGCTGAATCACGGTTTTTAAAAGCAGTACTTTTAAAGGCGGAAGGCGATGAATGGGTGACGCCATTTGCGTACTACCACATGGGTCTTGCACAGGCCAAAGACGGTGATGCTGCTGCTGCGCGGCAGAGTTTTCAAAAGGCACTTTCTTTTAAAGATTTTGAAAATGAGGCGTATTTGCAGCGGCAGGTGAAGCGGGAAATTGCACGGCTGAAGTAGGAGCAGACTATGGTTGTTGATCGGTTCTTTAAAATGGTCACCCGGGGCGACGGGTGGCCGCCAACTGCTGCCGGAATGATATACGATCGCACCTAAAACGTTTTTAAAAAAGCACCAACGTTCTTTTTCTTGTAAAAAATTCGTTTTTAAAACCATTTCGTTTAAAAGTGTGTTATTTTCGCGTGATTGTCCAACCGAACATACGAGCTCATGAAACGATTTTTGATCATAGCGCTTCTGGCAGCTGCCATCGGCGCGTTTTATTATTTTAGAAATCCGATGCCAACGCCCGATGAGTGGATGAAGGATTTCCAGGCAGCAATGTGCGATTCGTCGCAGGTGACGGAAAAAGTGTATGCGCGGTTTGCAAAACGCATCAATACGCAGGATAGCATTATTAAAGACCTTACGCCAAAGCTGGCGAAGGAGCGCGCATGGTATGATGTGCAAACAAATTATTTAAAAAGCCGGATTAAGAATTCAGAGGGCGCAGTGAATACACAAATCTCAAATTTCCGGCGCACACTGGATAAGAAACACAACGGCGATACGACGAAATACATGGACGCCTACAGAAAATTCCGCGATGAGAAGCTTGCGGCGAATAAACCAAAGATAGATGCTTTTAAAGCGCGGATCGAGGTTTTTGAGCAGGAGGCACGGCGGAAGCAGAATATTGCGGCGATCCTTATCCCACTGGAAAAGGCGCAGCAATTGCTGGAAAAATATAAAAAAGACCGTGAGGAAGAAAATAAAAAGCAACTTGAGCTGGTAAGTGTTCGGATTAAAAAGCTGGATGAAGTTGGGTTACAGGTATTGGAGAACATTGAAGATATTCCAGCGCGCAAAGCATTTGTGGAACGTGGCCGTGCGATCATAGCTAATCCATGCAATAAACCGCCAGAGCAGTTGAAAAAAGATACAACGAAAGCTCCATAGGTTTTAAAAAGTTTCTCAAAGAGAGAGGGCTTATGAATCCACTCCCGGAGAAAGAAAGATTGAAAGGGAGCACTATGAGATACTCACGAAGCTAGAAGACTGGCTTGAAGCACCGATGCTGGTGCTGAGTTTTGTATGGCTCGGGCTGCTGATCGCTGAAGTTATCTGGGGGCTTTCACCATTTTTAGAATGGCTTGGACTGGCGATTTGGGGAACTTTTATCCTTGATTTTCTTTTAAAATTTTTCCTCGCCCCCAAAAGCTGAGCTATATTAAACGCAACTGGCTGACAATACTGGCGCTCATTCTTCCCGCCCTGCTTATTATCAGGATAGCGCAAGTGCTACGCGGCGTACGGCTTGTACGCGTGGTGACGTCCGTAAACCGCAGCATGGGTTCACTTGGAAGGACAATGCAGCGACGTGGATTCGTGTACGTGATAGCGCTGACCGCAATTGTGACATTCGCCGGAGCGGCCGGAATGCTGGCTTTTGAAAATCACAGCCGCGGTATTGAGAATTACGGTACGGCGCTATGGTGGACGGCGATGATCATGACGACGATGGGCTCGGCATACTGGCCAGAAACGCCGGAAGGCCGCATTCTTTGTATTGTTCTGGCGCTGTATGCTTTTACGGTTTTTGGCTATGTGACAGCAACGCTGGCTTCATTTTTTGTCGGGCGCGACAAGGAAATTGACAAAGAAGAGGGTAAGGTTTCGCTCAATGAACTGCGGGATGAAATTGCGTTGCTTCGTGAGGAAGTCCGCGCGGCGTTGCACCGTGATCGTCCATAGTTTCTAAAAAGTTTTATTTTTCATACGGTGAAGTTTTGCGGCTTCATCGTATTTTTGTTTTATTGCGCGGTGAGCTTTGAGCTTTTAAAAATACATTTACCCATTGCAACTTTTACTTTTACTTTTTTCCTCTTAAAAATGCTTGATATTAAATTTATCCGTGAAAACCTTGACGCTGTCAAAACTAATATTCAGAATCGCGGCATTAAAAATGCTGATCCCGAAAAAGTCTTAAAACTATATAGCGATCGCGTAGCAATTCTGCAGGAAGTGGAGTCGCTGCGGGCCGAGCGTAACGTGTCGTCGCAGAAAATGAAGTCGAAGCTTGAACCGGAAGAGCGCAATGGTCTTATCCTTCGCGGTAAGGAAATAAAGGAATCGCTCGCGACGCTTGAGGCGCAAATTGAAATGCTGGACGCGGAATTCAACACGGCTTTTAAAAACATCCCGAATATGACACATCCTGATGTTCCCGTTGGAATGGAAGGCGAGTTCACACTTTTAAAAACTGTTGGTGATCCGCCAAAATTCGACTTTGAGCCGAAAGACCACGTTACGCTTGGACAGGAACTTGACCTTTTAGATTTTGAAAATGCGGCACAGGTGAGTGGCCAGAAGTTCTATTATTTAAAAAATGAAGGCGCACTGCTCGAACTTGCTTTGATAAATTACGCAATGGCGAAACTTTTAAAAAGAGGTTTTACGCCATACCTGACGCCTGACCTTGCGCGCATAAATATCCTGGAAGCAATCGGTTTCAACCCGCGTGGTGAGGAAACCCAAGTCTACAGCGTTGCGGATTCGGATTTGTGCCTCGTCGGAACAGCTGAAATCACGCTTGGGGGATTTTTAAAAGATAAAATTTTGCAAAAAAAAGAACTACCGGTAAAAATGGGAGGATTCTCACACTGTTTTCGCACAGAATCCGGTGCGTATGGCAAGGAGTCACGCGGCCTGTACCGCGTTCACCAGTTTTCAAAAGTAGAGATGTTTGCCTTCACCGCGCCGGAGGATAGCGAGCGTGTGCACGAAGAAATGCGCGACATCGAGATCGAAATTTTTAAAGACCTGGGGCTTTGCTTCCGCGTGATTGATATTCCGACGGGTGACCTCGGTGCACCAGCCTACCGCAAATACGACCTTGAAGCGTGGATGCCGTCGCGCGGGGATTTTGGCGAAGTGACAAGCACGAGCAACTGCACGGAATTCCAGAGCCGCCGCCTGAACATCCGTTATCGCGATGATGAAAATAATCTTCAGTTCGTTCACACGCTGAACGGAACGGCTGTCGCAGTGCCACGCGCGATTATCGCTATCCTGGAAAATTACCAGCAGGCAGACGGCAGCGTACTTGTGCCGGAAGTTTTAAAACCGTACATGGCGGGCGTCGAGCGGATTACGCGGGAAAAAGCGTGGTCGCGGTAAGTTTTTTTTTAATTTTAAAAGCTCCATTTTTAAAATGGGGCTTTTTCTTTTCAAAAATTCTCTCTATTGAATTTCAACTTTATAAAGAAAGGCTGTGATCTTTGGTTTGCTGAAAATTCAAGAAAAGCTAATCTGTAAGATTGATGCGGTACGATTTGATCTGAGCTAGTCCAGGCTTCAATAGCATTGATAAATTCATCCGTCAAATCTTTTAGATCCGAAGCCTGGCAATTGATGATTATTTCATCCGGCGATATATGGGAATATGACTTGTCATTTATAGAAAATGCTGTTGCAGAGGTTACATTTTCAATAGAACCGCCAGCGCAGGATCTGAGCATTGAAAAATAAGAATAATCCAGATGTTTAACTGTGCGAGTAACTTTATCCAAAACAACAGCTATACGATGATCCTGATAGTCATACCTGAAGAATTTTGATTCTAATACAGAAGTGTCGCCTTTACTCCAACTGAGAAGAAAGGTATCACCTTTTGTTTCCTGGACAGGAATCCTAATAGAAGATTTACTCTTTCCAAATGAATTCGAACTATAAACTGAACAATTTAAAAAAAGTAGTATCCTTTGATCCAATAAGTATGCCTTCGCTATTGTAAAAACGCTGTTCATAACTCGTCTTTGCCTTAATCCAATCGGTCATGATGTGTGCTTGCTCTAAAGCTGGTTTTTCCGGAGCAATATCTGTTGTATTATCATCGCATGAAGTAGCAGAAATGACAAGTAGCAAACAAATAGTTTTTAAAACTACTTTTTTCATAGAATTCTGGCATCAGTTTTAAAATAGGACTTGGTAAATTACAACAATTTCTTTTAAGACCTCAATTTCTATCTTAACTTTGTTACAGAATTTCTATCATAATTTTTTTAAAACCATGCAATTCAAAATCACTTCAAAAAATGCAAAAGGCGCATTTGATCTTTTAAAAGACGGGCGGAATGTGACATCGTTCGAATATGAAAACTGGTTTTCAAGCCACGGTTCGGCGGTTTTAAAAAGCGGGAATTTTGAGATCAGACCAAAAAACATGTGGCACAGCAGCTTTGACATTATCGACAGTGGTGCGGATATCGGCGATATTACCATGAACTGGCGTGGCCATATCATTATACCGATAAAAACAAAGAAAGCAGAGAAAACATATATTTTAAAAACTACGGGCTTTTGGAATTTCAGCTTTGTACTTATTGACGATGAAGAACGAGAAGTGCTGCGAATGAGACCGGAAATCAAATGGACTAAGATGTACTATGACTACACTATCGAGGTTTACGACGAAACTCTCTCCGTCATCGAACTAGAGAAGCTCCTTGTCGTCTGCGGCTATAGTACAAATCTCTATATGAATATGATGGCAGCAGCTGTCCTGTAGCTCATGCCCAAAACCATCTCCATCCTCGGCTGCGGCTGGCTTGGCCTCCCGCTGGCTCAATCGCTTTTAAAAAACGGCTTTCGCGTGTCAGGTTCGACAACCTCGCCTGATAAAGTTGAAGTTTTAAAAAATGCCGGGATCGAGCCATTCCTTATCAATATTGAGAATTCGATAAGCAGAATTGATGAGTTTTTAAAAGCCGATATTCTCATCATTTCCATTACCTCGAAAAATACTGACGCTTTTAAAAACCTGCTTTTAAAAATCGGAAATTCGCCTGTACAGAAGGTAATATTCTTCAGTTCTACTTCAGTGTATGGAGATTCTGCGAAAGTTGTAACGGAAGAATCCCCTGTCAGTGGGTCACTTGCTGAGATCGAGGCGCTTTTTAAAAACAGTACATCTTTTCAGACGACAATTTTGCGCTTTGGCGGATTGCTTGGCGGTACGCGCCATCCGGGCAGTTTTTTTACAAACAAAATCGTGTTAGAGCCGGATGCTCCGGTGAATTTTATCCATCGCACAGACTGCATCAGGATCATTGAAGCAGTGATCGCGAACAATGTATGGGGCGAAACATTTAACTGTTGCGCGGATACCCATCCGACGAAGCGGGAATTCTACACACATTGTGCGATATCACTTGGGCTGGAGCCACCACAATTTGCGGACAAAAGTAATGGAGGTTTTAAAGCTGTGAGCAATGCAAAGCTGAAGGAACGCCTTCAGTTTCAATTCAGTTTTCCCGATGTAATGAATCTGCCACAGCCGGAGGATTTTTAAAACATGGCAGTCATTATTCCCTTTTAAAGTTTGTTTTTAAAAGAAATTTCAATGGAAGCGATCATTTTTTGCGGTGTACAGGCAGCAGGAAAAACGACATTTTTTAAAGAGCACTTTTTCGCGACGCATGTGCGGATCTCATACGATCTTTTAAAAACGCGTAACCGGGAAACGAAGTTTTTAAACCTGTGCCTTCATACAAAGCAAAAATTCGTGGTTGATAATACAAATCCAACCCGAGCAGACCGCGAAAAATATATTGCTGTAGCGAAAGCGCATAAATTTGCAGTCATCGGATACTATTTTCATGCTGAAATAGAAGATGCTTTGCGCCGGAATTCGCTCCGTCCGGGTAAGGAAAATATTCCCGTCGTAGGCATTCGCAGCACTCTAAAAAGACTACAAATCCCGGTCTATGATGAGGGTTATGAAGAATTGTACACGGTGACTCTGCGTAAGGAAGGTTTTCTTGTTGAAAAAAATTCAATCGGATTTTTAAATATTGTAGCAGAAAGGCGCGATCGAAATTGCGACTTTTTCAATATAAGCCGGCTACGTCTATTACAGCAACTTTAAAGAAAGAACACAGAAATTGCGACTGAATGATATCGGCTCAAAATTTTTAACATTTTGATGCCGAGCCTGAGCTTAATCATCATCCGCTGCCGTTCCAGCCGATGGCTAATGCAGATAGTAGGATGGCAATTGTGGCGAGTGCACTGCTTTTTGGTTTTATTTTTATTGGGGAGAAACATACCATCCAACGCTGGCAGGGCTGGACATTTATTGCTGTGTATATCGGCTACGCGGTTTTCGTGGTGATGCGCAGATGGGTTAAAAAAAACTCTCTCATTGTAAAGGATCCGAAAATTATCGTAGCTTTTTGCTTTTAGACCACCTGTTTATTCGATAGTTTCATTATACTTTTATACCCCCTTCTACCAATATTGTGAAACGAATTGTAAAGATCGCGGCGATCATGCTGGGGATAATAATTTTTATTCCCTGCCTTTACCTCGGGCTGGCCTATGTGCTCTCGCGCATTGGTACAGAGCGCGAGGCTACTGAAAGTACTGAAGTTGCAATTTATATTCTTACCAATGGCGTCCACACCGACCTCGTGCTGCCTTTAAAAAATGAGCAGGCCGACTGGAGTGAACACATTCGCTTTGAAAATACCATTTCAAAAGATACGACGGCGGAGTTTGTAGCATTTGGTTGGGGTAACAAGGGATTTTATCTTGAAACGCCAACGTGGGCTGACCTAAAATTTACAACCGCTTTTAAGGCAGCATTTGGTCTGAGCACTTCGGCTATCCACGCAACGTTTTACAAAGAAATGCAGGAAGGGGAAGTATGCAGAAAGGTCATGCTCAGCAGGTCACAATACGCGCGGCTCGTGCAGTACGTCCGTGATAGTTTTGCAATGGACTCCGGCGGCAGGGCCATATTTATCAAGACAACCGTAAATTACGGAAAAGACGATGCTTTTTACGAAGCGAAGGGCCGTTACAGCCTCTTCCATACATGCAATACATGGGCGAATTCAGGGTTAAAAATTAGCGGGCAGAAAGCAAGCCTGTGGACGCCGTTTGATACAGGAATCTTTTATCATTATTCCGACTGAGTCGGATTTCGGTACTGTTCATTGATGATATCGCGGAGATGATGGGGCTCGGAGAATTCAAATCTGGCGTGCTGCTTTAAAAGCATCTTCGCTTCATGGCAGGAAATGAAAAACATATAGCCATCTTTTCCATGGTGTACTTCTGTGCTGTCATGTGTTGCAGGAGAAAATAGGAAAGTTTCCTCATTATCAGACAATAAACTACCAATTCCCATCCCTATAAGCGTTGTTTGTAATAAGAACTGAACACTATTTACCCAGCCACTTTCTGTAACGCCACCTTTCCTAAAAAAACCTCCGCCCTGATTTACCAGGATTGCTGATCCGGCTCCTAGCCCCAATCCGGTAAGTCCACCTTGGATCACATAATTATTTGTTTCGATTGTAATATTTTCTATATTTTTAAAAGCCAGGACCCTTACTCGCTCTGGATATGCCGCAATATCTTCATCCAGTGAAATCCGCTCTACAGCCACTGCCAGGAGAGAATCCCGCACCGAAAGCAGCTCGCCTTTTACTTCGGTAGAATCCTTTAAAAAAATCGTTACTTCACGCCCTTTTGCCTCAGTTGTTAAAAAGCCGAAAGAGAACATTGCTATGAAGCACAATATTTTTAAGAGATCTTTCATTTCTGCTCTTTTAAAAGATTGTTGATAATATCACGCACATACCGTGGCTCACGTTCGTCAAAGCGGGCATACTCCTGAATACGCAGTAACCCCTTTGTTGCTGATGGCAACACCATCTCCTCATCTTCAGACATGATCATCGCTGTAGCCCAGCCAATAATAAACCCGTAGAAAGCACCAGCTATAGCCCCGCCAGCCGCGGCCCCTATATATTCGCCTGTTTCCGGCCTGTGACCGGCATAAGAATTATCCGAAACGGCTATCATCCCAATCGCTCCACCGATCCCGGCTCCAATGGCAGCTCCTTTGCCCGCACCCGAAACATCATATTCCTCCAGCCGTACACGTTCAATATCACGGATCAAAGCAATTTCCACATGCTGGGGGTAGCTGGCAATATCCTCATCGTATTCAATATGTTTTTTCAGGATAGAGACCAGTGAATCCCGTACTGATAGTAGCTCGCCCATTTTCTGCTTGCCATCTTTCAAATAAATTGTGACCTCGCGACCCTGCGCAAATGTATGAATAGATAAGGCTAAAAAGATACTACACGTGAGAAGAATTGTTTTTAAAAGGCTTTTCATAAAGGTGTTTACCTGTTTAAAGTTTACATGATAACATTCTTTTATTATAACTTACTATATTAATCTGATTCCTGCAAATTTATTTTTTACGAGCCTATATAAACAGCAATAGCTTTTAAAAGAAATAATCTTTTAAAAGCTATTGAATTTTAAAACTAATTTTTAAAAACTTACGCTTGATTTACCTCAGCCGCGCGTTTCGGTTTCATATTGAAATTTCCCGTTTTGCGGGAACAACCTTAAAAATTACTTACTTATTTTTAAAAGTTCATCAATAAAATCCCCGATAAATCTGGGTTCTACACTATCGAAACGTGCGTAATATTTAATTTTTATGAGTGGATTTTTTTCTGATGGCCAGAAAGTCTTTTCCTCATCGGATTTTGAAGTTGCCACTACCCACCCGATGATTAGCCCCGAGATAGCTCCTATGGCGAAATTTTCAAAAATATACGGAACAGTATTTTTTGTTGTAAGCCCGGAAGTACCCAGCCCAAACAGAGCGCCCGCTCCGCCCCCGATTAATGAACCCGGTATTGCGCCCTCTACATTAGTTTCATGTATTCGTATTCTTTGAATATCAGATAGCGCAGCAAATTCTATTCGTTCCGGGTATAGCACAATTTCATTCGTATTTTCAACATTACTTGTCAGGACCGCGACGATAGAATCCCGAACAAGCAGAAGTTCTCCACGTCTCTGTGTGCTATTTTTTAAAAATATTGTTACATTACGACCCTGAGCTACAATATCCATTGGTAAAATCAAAAGCCCAACGACAACTACTGTTTTGAAAAGATTTTGCATAAAAACAAAATTAGCTTTTAAAAAGAATTTCCTTTTAAAAGCTAATCTACAATTTTTAAACCGTTTTTAAAAACTTACGCCCCATTCACCTCAGCCGCGCGTTTCGGTTTCATGTTGAAATTTCCCGTCTTGCGGAAAACAGCTTCCACCGGCTCGCCTTTTAAAAAGCTTTTCACATTGCCCGATTCCACCGCTTCTTTTAAAATTGGCAGCACTTCGCGATATGCGCTTAACGTGAACTCAATATCCGCATCCGTATGCGAAAAACTCATGTTGTGGAAGCCGCCCCACAGCACGCCGCGCTTAATCATTTCCTGCTGCACAAGCGTTTTCAGCTCCAGCGGATTTCCCGCGCTCGCGTCGAAGCTCATGATTGTCCGGCAGTTAAATCCGGCGCATTTTGTGTAATTGTTGATGCCGAGATCTGTCGCGATTTCGTTATAACCGTTCTTCAGTTTTTCGCCCTGCTTGTCGAGATATTGCGGCACGTTTTTGTCGCGCAATTCCTCTATCGTCGCCTTTGCAGCCGCAAGCGAAAGCGCCTCGCCGCCAAACGTCGTGAAGAAGAATACGTCTTTTTCCAAAAGCTGCATGATGTCGCGGCGTCCGGCGAGAATCGAAATCGGCATTCCGTTGGCAACAGCTTTTGAGTAGCACGCGAGGTCAGCTTTCACACCGAAATATTCCTGCGCGCCGCCTAAAGCGAGGCGAAATCCCGTCCACATTTCATCAAAAATCAGCACAATTCCGCGCTCGTCGCAGAGTTCGCGCAGCTTGTGAAGGAAATTATCCTTCGGCGCTTCAAAAACAATCGGCTCAAGAATTATCGCTGCTGTATCATCATCCACCGCCGCCAGCACCGAGTCAAAATCATTGTAACTAAAAGTGTACGTCAAATCCTTCGTTTCCTGCGGAATCCCGGCGCTGCGGTCGGTAACGCCGATATACCAGTCGTGCCAGCCGTGATAGCCGCAGCACAAAACCGTGTTTTTGCCCGTGAACGCGCGCGCCAGGCGAACCGCCGCAGTCGTTACATCGCAGCCCGTTTTGCTAAAGCGCACAGACTCCGCATTAGGGATGAGCCCCTTCACCAGCTCCGCCACTTCCACCTCCAGTGGGTGCATCAGCGAAAACGTAATGCCGTCCTTCAGCTGCTCGCGAATCGCCGCATCCACCGCCTCATAGCAATAGCCCAGCGACAACGGCCCAACCGCCATCGTGTAGTCAATATACTCATTGCCGTCCGCATCCCACACGTGCGCGCCCTTACCCTTCGTCGCATAAATCGGCGCAACGCCTTTCGTGTGCTGTCCCGGCCCTTTCGCCAGCGTTTGCGTCACACATGGAATTGACTCAAGTGCGCGTTCGTACAATTCCTGCGACTTTTTAATTTGGGGGAAATCGTTTTTCAAATCGGGTTTATTTGGCATATTTTTCTTTTTAAAAATTGAGTTATTTATTTTTCTTTAATACTTTTTGAATCGCTTTCTTGTAACTTTATCAAATGAATTTGGGCTATCTTGCTTGTCTGTTACGATAACCTCAAACTCTCTAATTGTGTCTTTTTCAAGTTTGTAAAATGTCAACCAATTTGTTCCAGATACTACATAGCTTTCTATGATGCCATACTTACGAATGAATCTGGGATTTTTAATCTCTGTAAATCTTTTTACTTTTTTTAAACTGTTATTCTTAACGTCCAGTAAATACAGATAGTACATCTCATTGCTTCGAGTATCAGAAGTATGACTTACAAGAATATCTTTAACATTGTCTTTATTAAAATCTTCAAACATCACATACTGGGATTTGCTGTAAATAGAATCTTTAAAGACTTCAACATATTTCCCATTAATCAATTTTTGGAAGGAAAATATTGTGTTCGGAACATCTTCATTGTACTCATCTTCAGCAATCTTAATTAACCTTATTTTGTAGTTTTTATAAATAGTATCGCAAACTACTTCATTTTGCTCGGATTGATTTTGCGCAAAAGCATTCCCCGCCGAAAAGAAAATCATCGAAAAAGCAAAAACGTATGTGCGCAATGTTGCCATAAGGCTAGGTATTTTTTGGCTTTTAAAACTCACAATGTACGTTCGTCATTGCGAGGAGGTCTTCCGACGCGGCAATCGCAAATACAGCATGACGCGTCCAAAGTATTCGCGATTGCCACGCTACGCTCGCAATGACAATTTCAGAACTTATTTTTCAAACTGAAAGCTGACTGCTAACCGCTTATCTCACCACCAAAAACCTATTCTCAATCTTCTCCGCAATCTGCGGCCCGGTAAAACCCTCATACTCCAGCACAGCCGGCAGCAGCGCGGGTTTGAACCACTTATTATCGAGCGCTATCGGCAGTACATTAGCGGTTTGCTGATTGTCAAGGAGCGTTTCGGCAACGATACTGTAGAGGCCGCCCGTTTTAAAATGATCTTCGAGCGTCACGACAAGTTTTGTTTCGGCAGCAGCTTTTAAAATCGCGTCGGTGTCAATTGGCTTCAGCGTTCGCATATTCACCACGCGTACCGACATGCCTTTGCCGCCGAGAATTTCCGCCGCTTCGACAGCTTGTTTCAGCAGCATTCCGTAGGTCAAAATCGTAATATCGTCGCCTTCAGAAATTGTCTCCGCCTTCCCGATTTCAAAATCCTTTGAGTGCGAAACCGCCGGTTTTAAATTATTATAGCGAATGTAAAACGGCTTGTCGCTTTTTAAAACCGTTTCCAGCCCGATGAGCATATCCTCCTCGTCCGCCGGGCAAAACACGCACATATTCGGGATGCCGCGCATTATTGCCACGTCCTCTATCGCCTGGTGCGTCGGGCCGTTCGCGTCCGAGAGAAATCCCGGCACGCCGCCCACAAGCTTCACCGGAAGCCCTGAAATGCCCACGTCCGTCCGGATAAATTCATACGCGCGCATCGTCAGGAAGGCCGCCAGCGCATGAGTCACCGGTATTCGCCCGCGCAACGCCAGCCCCGCCGCCGCGCCAATCATCGTCTGCTCGGCGATTCCCACATCAAAAAAATGTTTACCGATTTTCGACGGCAGATTGCGGATAGCTGCACGGTTTTCCGCAGTCATCACGATAAACCTGTCGTCCGACTGCACCAGATTTTCTAAAACGTTTTCGTATGTCATTTTTAAAATTTATTTCAGTTTTTAAAGAATTCAGAGTTTTTAAAAGGATTCTACCGCACAATCAGCACTTCGCTTTTCAGCTCATCAATCGTTTCGCCATGCAGCTCGCGCAGGAGCATTTCCACTTCGTCTTTCGGGAAGTTGCAGAACCAGCGGTCGGCGCGCTCCTGGATACTTTTCACGCCTTTTCCGCGCAGGGTATCGGCGACTACGGCGCACGGTTTTCCCTGCCCGAGAGCGAGGCTTTTAAAAGCGGCGTCCATTGCGTCGAAATCGTGGCCGTCCACGCCAACAGCATTCCAGCCGAACGCCTCAAATTTATTCGTAATCGGCTCCAGCGGTATCAGCTCTTCCGTTCGGATATTCGCCTGGAAATGATTGCGGTCTACCACGGCGATGAGATTATCCAGCTTGTACGCCTGTGCCGTCAGGCACGCTTCCCACACCGAACCCTCGTTCAGTTCGCCGTCGCCGAGCACCACGAGAATTTTATTGTCCGTGCCGCGCATTTTGCAGTCGTACGCCACGCCAATCGCCACGCTCAGCAGGTGCCCGAGCGAACCCGAATGGAACTCAATACCCGGCACATTCCGGTTCGGATGCCAGTACACCGAGTCATTCGTTTTTAAATGATTTTGCAGACGCTCCGCCTCCATCCAGCCCAACTCCACAAACGTCCCGTACAGCGCCGGCACGTCATGCCCTTTTGACAAAAAGAGATAATCGCGCTCAGGATTTTTAAAATTATTCGGCGAAATATTCAGGTAATTCGTATACAGATACACGAGCAAATCCGCGCACGACAGCGACGCACCCGTAAAGCATCCGCCATCGGTCGACATTTTTAAAATATGCTCACGCACTTTTAAAGACATTTTTTGTAATTCAGGGACATTCATATTTTTTTGTGTTGTTCGTTGATTTTTAAAAGGTCGTTTTTATAAAGTTTGAAATCTTATTTTATAAATCTATTAGTGCTATCCGGCTTTGGGCTAAACTGTTTAAAGCGAAATGTGCGTATGTATGGATATGAATTGCCGCTCTGATTATTAGTTTGCTTTGTTACTCGAAAAGTTGTGTCGTTAAGTATCTCAGAATTATATGTGTACGTACCAATATTATCATATCCTGGGTCCCAAACTTCAATTGTAAGAGACTTATTGTTTATCTGGAATACTCCAATGTCAGAAGGTCTGGTCCAATAATGAGCGATGCGAGGGTTAAGTAAAAAGTTGTTTTCAATATAGCCTAAAGTATCTTGGCCTTTAAAGTCCGTAACTTCAAATAAACAAACTCCATTCCTATACAACACAAGTATCTTTATATCATTTTCTGAGAATGCTTCAGAATAATAATATCCATCAGTTCTCAACTCATTTCCCTCATAAGGAATTCTGTTCATTTTTAAAGGATGCAGCTCTTCCCCGTCATCACAACTTGCGAGCAGCACAATCGCCATTAAGACAAATATTCTTTTAAGCATAATATTTAAAAGCTTGATGAATAAGAACCTAAATAATCTTCGTATTCTCCACACCAACTGTTTTTAAAACATCAAGATGATTACGATACCAGTTCACACCGCAATAATGCTCGTTTATCGCGCAAATATCTGGACGCTTTTTTAAAAGCTCTAAAATATCTTCCAGCGAAAAAAGCGGATTCTTCGGCAGCAACTCCTCGTACACAGCTTTTATAAAATCGTAATCTTCGGGGTAATCAATCGTCCAGCGGTGGCTCATGGAGTAGTCCAGCCTGCTTTCCCACTCGACATTTTTGATTGTAAAACGCTGCGGATTATCCCAGATGAACGGCGTTGTGTGCTCGCGCTCGTGCTCCCCTTTTGCCTCTTCCCATGCAGTTTTAAGCACAGACATCGGCATCACTTCCACATCATTCCCATCAGGATATGTCGGCGGATGCAGATTACTCACAAAGTCAACCTTGCCCCAGACCTCTTTAAAAACCTGCAAAACTTTGTCAATAATGCGCGGGTCAATCAGCGGGCAGTCAGACGGAATTTTCACCACAGCATCCGCGCCAAAAGCTACGCCCACCGCATAATGCCTGTCGAGCAAATCCGTCGGATGGCCGCGGAAACATTCGATTCCTGCTTTCCGGCATAATTGTTCGACCGCATCATCGCTCGCGTCCGTCGTTGTGGCAACAACGCTTTTAAAAGCAAGTTTTGAGGCCATCACGCGCTCCATTTGGCGTTCGAGCAACGTCTTGCCGCAAACGTCCATGAGGACTTTTCCGGGAAGGCGTGTGGAGCCTGTTCGCGCCTGAACAACGATGAGAATTTTTTGGGGAGCGGCTTCGGATTGCACGTATTGTCTAAACTAAGATTTTTAGGATTTTATAATTGCAGGATTTTTACAATGTCGAATTGTGAGTCTTTAAAGAACTCATCACAAATCACTTCTTTTTCCCTTTGGCCATCGCCGGAACAAGTTTCCCCTTGTAGCTTTTTTCTAATTTACGGACAGGATTTTTCATCATAGCCGAGCCGTTGTAGAAGTCACCGTTCATCACGCTACGGCAGATGCGAGCGATATTTTCCGCCGAGCGGCAGCCGTTCTGAATGGGCGTCAAGCGGCGCAATTCTTCTATATCAAATTCCGAATACACTTCCTTGCCAAGGGCAATTCCCACGTACACAACGCTTGAAAAGCGCGTGATGAGCGTTTCGCAGTTGGCGATAAGATGATTTGTATTGGCGGTGGAATAGACCAGAGCGCCGGGCGCCCATTTATTAATTTCACGAGTCGCGCGCTCAACATTCTCGTTTGGATGCAGTTTAAAAATTAGCTGGCGTCCGTTAGCGATTTCCACAGCTTTTAATATAAATGCTTTGCGGTTCTCATATTTAAAGGTTTCCCGCGCATCGCTTGTCGCCACAAGAACATAGCCTTTGTGCGGAAAATCATTTTTTAAATACTCAGCGCAATTGTCAAAATTCGGGATACCCGTCACAGCAATTTTCTCCGGGCGAACGCCGCTGCGGATGAAATGGTCGCGGTAGCCTTCCGAGGCTACACAGAAAACGTTATACGCGTCGGATAGACCGGTTGTGGATGTGCTGGCAAGGTAACGAGGCAGCCCGCAATATTTCGCGAGGTAGTAAAACATGTTCCTTGGGTCGGTCATGCCTTCTTGCACGAGCACCACTTTTTTGTCGCGGATATTTTTCGGAACGATGAGATCGCTGCATGTCACCACGAGGTCGTAGTCATCATTCTGGCCTTTAAAATCCACCGGCAGATTATTTTCAGAAAGATAGCGCTCTGTATTTCTGCGCTGTGGGCCGCCGAGAACGGTGAAATCTGCAAACCCGTGCTCTGCCATAAATTGCAAAAAACCGTCAGCATAATACGGCGTATAAAACACTTCGCACTCTGGCAGATGCTTCGCGATCTGGTGCATCATCGTTGTTTGGTTCAGAGAACCACAGATGAAAAGTATTTTTCGACGTTGTTTCATACGCTTCTTTTAAAAAGGTACATCTTTCCTGCAAATGTACACAAAAATTAATATTTTCTCATTTTTAAAAATGGAAACATCACTTATGCAACAAGCATTGAGCCTAAAAATGCTCCCGCGCCGAAATAAAAAATGACTACCATGATCACGAGCACTGCCAGGATATACGCTTTCCTACGGTCTGCTCCAAGATATGCAGCGATTGCAAGAGCGATTGAGATGTATTGCCAAATAGTAAAAATATCAACCCGACTTAAGAAAGCAAACATGATAGGATCATCATACATATTTACAAAAGCGCCAAAACTTGGATCTGCACGAAGCGTCCCGGCGACTGCGTGAAGCACTGTTTTTAAAAGATTTCCCACTGCGTCAATAGCATTGCCGAAACTCACGAATGCAAGTGTGTAAGAAAATGTCAGCGAGTTTTCAAAAAGAATGCTCTGGAAAATCCATATGATCAACGTTGAAAAAAGCAGCCACAAAACCGCGAGTGGAAGCGTTGCTGTAAGGGCAGTTGTCAGCTCAAACCTATAGTTTTTTTCCAGATCTTTTAAAAGATCAGCAGCTTTAATAGGTGGAATATCCCCTTTTTTTTGACCAATTTCAATCGGAAGCGCACGCAGACGGAAATGTTCATAGCGCAGCCCAGAATGAGAATCGTTGATATAAGCCGCGCCGATTGCACTGATAATGTACATTACAACTGCAACTGCAGCAACTTTGCCAATTGGAAATGGAGCGCGTGACGGGATATTCCGTGGTGCGAAAAATATATCTTTAAATGCAAGAAGCCATGTTTTGTTCTCGCTTTGTATCGGGGCTGCCTGATCGTCTATCAATGTTTTTTACAAGAGTAGTTTTTAAAAAGTATTTCTATGCAAAAATACATTTTTTAAAAGACAGTTGTTTTTAAAAACAAAAAACTCTGAACATCATCAAAGACATTCAGAGTTTTAAAAGAGTTTGCAACGATTATTTGCCTGCAGATGGTGGTGGATTAAATTCATCATCAGGTATTGTTGCATTTAGCTGATATGAATTATCCATTTTCACCGTAAACATCGGCGTTTCAACAATTGTTGTTTTTGGAAGTTGGATTCCGTCAATTGTTATATAGCCTTCGAATTTTTGGGTCATTGGCGCTGGGCCCTGCCCCATATCCTGCGTTCCTTCAATTCTTTTTAAAAGGAAAGAGCCCTCGTCAAAAACGTAGGTTTTCTCTTCTTTTGATGCAGAAACCACTTTCACATGGATCTCACCGTTCTTCTTTCCTAACGTTTCTCCTGTGGAGCCAAGCTCAAGGATACGTGCTTCAGCAAACAAAGTAGCCTCTTCTTTTAGCTTGTCAAGCTCTTCTCCCTGCTGCTCCATTGCCGGTGATCCCTGCTGTGATATCCACCCACGGCCACCGCTCATCCACATACTTTGCTTTACCATCTGCGCATCCAGCCTCATTACCATTTTGCCGTCAGAAGTTTGCTTTTTCACGGAAGTTCCCTTCATTGTCTGAGGTCCGAAAGAAAATTCCACAGCCGCATTATTTACCATTGACCTTACACTATTGAGTTTAGATTTCCCGCCAATCGCCTGTACATAGCGGTCAAATATTTCTGAAGCGTTCATATTGACTTTTTCCAGACCCGCACCGCTTGCTGACACGAGGTCAAGGTTGTACTCATACACAGGCCCAAACTGACGGAGCGATTCCATTACGTCTGGATTTCCAACGACGATGTAGGATAGCTGCTCGGGTTTTAAATACTGCTGAGCTATACGGCGCATGTCTGAGCCATTCATAGCGGCAAGACGGTTCGGATATGATTTTAAACGTTCAACCGGAATGCCATTAAAATCGGCACTTTGAAGTAGCATTGCAAGGACTTCCGGCTGCTCGAATGAAAGCAGGTATTCTCCGATTTCGGACTTCTTAATAAGTTCGAGGTCTTTTACCGGAGGCTCAGCATTGGTAACAGCGGAGAATTCTTTTAAAACCACATTGATTGCAGAATCCGTCACGGCATTGCGCACTTCGGCGCCCGCTACAAAGCGGTTCATGTGCTTTGCGCTGGTAATAAAGCCAAATGGCGTATATGTATAAGAATGGGTTTCGCGGAGCGTTTTAAAAAGGCGACCGCCGAAGCCTGAGCCATAGTAGCTGCCGAGAAGGCGCATTGCTTCATAATCCTGGTGGCCGTATGGCACGCCAAGGGCCGTAACGATGGTTGCCGACTGCACGGCTCCCGGGCGTTTTACAAAGTACACGCCGCGTGGCATTGGGGTCGGCTTAGGTACGGTTGTCGGCGGCACACTTCCAGCTTTCCAATTAGCAAATGCTTTTTCAAGTACAGGAAGAATTTCTTTTGCCGTTACGTCGCCGACAACAGCAAGTGACGCATTATTTGGAAGAAAATAATTTCTGTAAAAGTCGCGGATATCACTCATTTCAATGGAGTTCACCGATTCTTCAGTCTTTTTCAAAGCGTACGGATGTTTTTCACCATATACCACTTTGCGTGCCATTGCCTGGGCAACTTCGCTTGCATTCGATTTCTGGCTTTTGATCTCACCAATTACCTGGGGCATCAGTTTGTCTTTTTCATCTGATGGAAATTCCGGGCGCACAATGACATCCGAGAAAATATCCATCATGAGATTCATGTGCTTTTTTAAAAAAGAAGCAGAAACTGACGTAATATCGCCCGATGCAGATGCGCTAATGCTCGCGCCTACGCCATCCACTGCTTCAGCAATTTCAAGTGCTGAACGGCCGTCAGCGCCTTTTGTCAGGAGCAAACCGGTCATATAGGCGGTTCCCAGTTTTCTATCTTGTGTTTCGCCTGCGTGTACCTGAAGGCGAAGCATCATGGTCGGCTGCTCGTGGTCTTCGATAATAAATACTTTTAAACCGTTTTTCAGCTTGGTTTCCGTGTATTTCGGGAAAGCGAATTTTTTGCCTGGAATTGTTTCCGGACGTTTTGTAATATCCGTTTGCGCTGTTGCAACTGTCGCTGCCAGCACAAAAAGGGCAATAATATTGCGGAATTGTTTCATATGGTTTTAAATTTTATATGGAATTTCTTTTAAAAATTTTTCAAGGTCCTAATCTTTTTAACATTGGGTTTAAGCAGATTATTGGCCTTTTGGCAAGTAGGTAAGCACTACACGCTTGTCGCTATTGAGATACTGCTGAGCCACACGCTGTAGGTCGGCCTTTGTTACTTTCATGTAGCGGTCAATTTCATTGTTGATAACCGATGCACTTCCAAAATATGTATGGTATTGCGCCAAAGCGATCGCCTTTTCAAGCGTTCCTTTTTTTCCCTGTACGAATTTGGCCTCAATAATATTACGCGCTTTCTCAAATTCTTTATCAGTGACACCTTCGCGAACAATGCGGTTAATCTCATCATAAATTGTTTTTTCAACAATGGAAATATCTTTGCCGGGAGCTGCAACGCCAAGAGCAATCAGCGCGCCACCGTATTGCAGGTCAAAGGCAAATGATTGCGCTGCCACAGCGATCTGGTCTTGGTCTACCAGGCGGCGGTACATACGTGAGCTTTCTCCATTAGAAAGAATATCAGTCAGCATTTCCATTGCGTAGATATCCGAGCTGCCTTTTTTCGGGCCGGTAAAACCAATAAACACAGCGGGAAGCTGCGCCTTTGGATCTTCAACTGTCTGACGTACTTCGTTTTGTATCTGAGTTACATTCATCTGGTTGCGCTTTATATCACCAGCATTTTTAAACCCACCGAAATATTGATCTACCCACTCGCGCGCTTCCGTCATATTAAAGTCGCCTGCGATCACGAGTGTAGCATTATTCGGCTGATAAAACTGATTATAAAACGAGCGGAATTCATCAATTTTTGCTGAATCGATATGCTGTGCTGAACCAATCGGCGTCCACGAGTATGTTCCCGTACCAAAAAGATTTTTAAAAATAGATTCCATCCATGTGCCGTACGGTGCATTGTCATAGCGGTTTTTGCGCTCTTCCTTTACTACACCTCGCTGTGTTTGAACGCCAATTTCATCCACAAGCAGACTACGCATACGCTGAGATTCGATCCAAAGCGCAAGCTTTAATTCATTTGATGGAAGCGTAAATTGGTACACTGTTTCATCAAAGGAAGTGTACGCATTAAGCGTGCCGCCTGCTTCCTGCACGTAACCGCTCATCGCGGCGCGCTCGATATTGCTTGTACCTTCAAACATCAGGTGCTCGAAAAAGTGCGCAAAGCCTGATCGTGTAGGATCTTCATCACGCGCACCCACGCGGTAATGCACCACTGTAGAAACAACGGGTGCTGATTCATCACGGTGCAGGATCACATGCAGGCCATTTGGCAGTGTGTATTCAGAAAAAGTAATTGGCTTAAACTGCGCCTTAGCCGGCACGTAAAAAACGGCAAATGCTGCGATAGCTACAGCAAGGTTTTGCAAACGCAAAATTCCCGGAATTTTCATAGAAAAAATCCTTTAAAAGTAGATCAACAATGATAAATTATCTTTTTAAGAAACGAATTTATAATGTTTTACGAAGTTTTTGAAAAGAAGTTTTAAAAAGTTTTTTATCAAACTTTAAAAAGCCTTTTTTCTTTTTAAAAACACGCCTGCAAGCAGAGTAAGCACCGAAACACCTGTACAGAGCTGGGGGAGCCAGTCGCCAAAGCGTGTATAGATTGAGCGGTCTTTCAAAAGTGGAAGTGTTTCGGCGATACCGACAGCAGTGTATTGTGGGGCCCGCTTTAAAGAATTGCCTGTGGGCGTGATAAAACCTGAGACGCCAGTATTACCACAGCGCGCAATATAGCGCCGGTTTTCAATCGCTCTCATTGCTCCAATCTGATAATGCTGTTCAGGCCCCGGTGTGTGGTCAAACCAAGCGTCATTGGTGATAATTGTGAGTAATTCAGCGCCCTGTACTACAAAATTCCGCACAAAATCAGGGTAAATTGATTCGATACAAATAATACTGCCTAGCTCAACATTGCCGTTTTTTGTTTTTAAAATCATCGTTTCCTGTTTCGGGCCTTTTCCATAACCGGAAATTCCCACTCCCCACTCAAACAGTGAAAGAGCAAAGGAAAATTCATCTGCATAGGGTACTCGTTCTGCAAAGGGCGTGAGCTTCATCTTGCGGTATGTCTGGGGTTCAGAAGCATAAGGGTTTAAAAGGAATGCAGCATTATAGGTATCATAGCGCTGACCCGACCCGTCGTTCATTTGTTTGGACGACGGGGGTGCTTTAAAAGAATCTTCATAAAAGAAGAGGTCTGGAAAGCCGCTTAAGAGAGCTGTCTCTGATGTATCAATCCAGTTTTTTAAAGGATGAAAGTAGAAATATTCCTGCGGTGTAAGAATATACATCGGAATCGAGGTTTCGCTCCACACTGTCATGTCGAGCCGGCCACCCGCAGAATAACGGAGTGAATCCTGAATGCGCTGATGCATATATAATTGCTCAATGCGGGCGTTTGGATCATCACCCCACTTTCTCCACGGATTGATATTCGGCTGTATTATCCCGACCGAAATCTTCCGCGGAGAGTTTTTTAAAAGGTTATTATGAGAGTATTCTACAAGTTTTATCTGACTATATATAATCGGTGCGATTATACAACAAGCAATAGCAAGTATCCTCTTGAATGCAAAAGGAGTTTTAAAAAATCCGCTACGTGCCTCATTTGCAGCATTTTCCTTAAATGAGAAATATATTTGCGAAATAAGCGAATTAACGAGCACTATAACAAACGTAATGCACCATATGCCGCCAATATCGGCAATCTGTACCCAGTATGTATGATAGATCTGTGAATAGCCCAACGATACCCACGGATATGAAAATTCTCCAAGACCATGCAGCCACTCAAATGCTGTCCATAAAAGCGGGAAACACCATAGCGCCCTCTCGCGACCCATAGTTTTTTTTAAAAACAAATAGCCGGCTACAGGCACCATAAAAAAGAATGGATGGCCAAGCCAGAGCGCTATACCTGAAGCAAGCAGGTAGGGATCAGCTTCAGGCTGCCAGCTTCCCACCCACCAGTTTGCTATACCATGATAGACAAAGAAACACAGATAGAGGAGACTAAGGGTCTGGCCAATCGTACGTTTTTCTTCCAGGGCTTTTAAAAGAGGTACAAAACCAAAAAATGCAAGAATACCAAGCGGAAATGGTGGATATGTAAGTCCAAGGAGAATCCCGGACAGTAGTGCAAGCAGATATATTTTTTTTACTGACATCTAACTGACAATCATAGAAGTAGAACTATGTATAATAGCCAAAATTACGTGAAGTTCCACAATTTCGTACAATTTTTCTTCTAAAACTTTGTCAAATCCATGGATTCATATTCAATATGTTTGGTATCTCCAATTTCTATTAACTCTTGTATACCTCATGTTTGGAAATAAAACACCAGAACTACAGACCCCTGAAGAGATTCAAAAAACTTTGAAACGCAAATCAATTATCAATTGGGTGATTTTTATTATCATCCTTGCACTTATTAGCATTGGTGTTTTAGAACTAATCAATTTCGCGACGCAGTAAACTTTACCCTTATAACAACATAAAAGCCCCTTTCTGTATTTAGAAAGGGGCTTTTATGTTGTAAATAATCCAGTCAAAAGAGGGATAGAGCTTTCACCCTCTATCCCTTTATTTACCAATTTTTACTTAAGGACAGAGAATTTAAGAGTAGCAGCAGAAGTACCATTGATGTTCAACTGAACGGTATAAGCACCGCTGGCAAGAGCCGAAGCATTCAGCTGAGCAGTATGGGTACCTGCCTGGCGATTACCTTCAGTAAATCTCATAACTTCAGCGCCCTGAGCATCAAAGATAATGAACTCTACTGCGCCTTCTGTAGAAAGTGCATACTCCAGAGTTGAAGCGTTCATTACCGGCATCGGAGCAAGCGTCATTGTCTGAGCTGCTTGCTGATCACCTGTGGAAACTTCAACGATGTTGCTAAGGCTGCTTGTTCCATCAAGGTCAGTTGAGCGCAGGCGGTACACATATGTGCGTCCTGCTTCTACTGTTCTGTCTGTCACAAGGTAGTCAACCATACCAGGAGCTTTGCTGGTAACAGAAGTAAACTCACCAAGGCCGCGGGCGGTAAGCTCAGCGCGCTCTACCGAGTAGTCAGCAACGTTTACTTCGCTTGCTACTTTCCACCAGAGGTCTACTGTCCACTGGTTGTCGCTGCGGCGTGCTTCGCCCTGTAATCCTCCGGCGAGCTCAACAGGAACAACCGTTCCGCCATTTTTCTCAAAGAAGTCCATAACACCACGAAGTACACGTTCAGCGCCTGAGCGGCTTGAGTTTTGTGTACGTGCATAGTGTCTCCAGTCTACTCCAAGGTAAACAACGTTTGCATATGTAGCTGTTGAGGCAACACCCATGATCGAGTCAAGGACTCCGGTTGAGCGTGTTTCGTATTTGTATGCTGCACGTGCTAGACCTTCGGTCGTTGCATCAGAGTATACACGAAGAAGAGCCGGTACAGGAGCTGCATCACCTGTTACGCCGGTTGAGCGTACAAAGTCAGCTGTAGCTTCAGCAATTGCCATACCGATTACGCGGCGTCCGTCGTAGTTCGGATTAAACGGCGTGCCAGGAGATACATACTGTGCACGAAGAACATTGCGCACGAAGCCTTCATCGTTTACCGGTTCAAAGCCTACGTGTTTGCGTGCAACTTCCTGAGTGGACATTGCAAGGTTTTTCTTATTGGTAATAGAACCTGAGTACACATAGTTGCTTAGGTCCATACGCTCGGTCATTGTAAGGCGTGTTGTATCATCTGCCCATACAAGTGTGCGGTATGGCGTGTAGTCTACTGCCCGTGGTTCCCAGCTTCCGCGGTCAAACAGGTCATAGACACCCACATTTGTACCATTGTTGTCCCAGCCTAATGCACGAAGAGCCATACGGAGCGTATCTGTGTTCAGGCGGCCTGCAATGTCATTCTGCGATGTAGATGATGTCAGGCTGACGGTTGATCCGGTAACACTTGCAAGCATACGGATCGGCGATTTTACTAGATAGAAGCGTACGTCTTTGCCTGTAATGTTGTTCGAGTTGTTTTCGTCTGATATTGTCTCGATCTCAATACGGTAGCGTGGCGTTACGTTCTGTGCCATTGTTGCAAACTGCGCAGGAATAGTTGAGGCCATTCCCATCTGTGCATATGTCTGTGGTGTGAAGTTCAGATTTGAGAACTCTACGTCTACAGACTCACCAGCCGGCATGTTTGTGCGCAGTGTCTGCGTCAGTACCGGCGACTGGCTATAGGTAGCTTCCTGCGGGATTGGGTTCATCTGAGCGCTTCCTGCTGTTTCAGCATAGATACGCAGTGTTACCGGCGCATCTGCCTGAGCAATGCTTCCACCGTTGCGCAGACGCACTGTCACACTCACAGGAGCCTGTGTCATGATATACTCTGCATCACGGAAGTTGCCTGTCTGAGAGCGGTACGAGCCCGGACGGATGATTTCTACTGACTCTATGTCGTTGACATACAGACGGCCATTAAATTCATCACCTCCGATATCAGGACGCTGGCCTGCTGCTCCGCGCACTTCGTTATCGATGTCCATACCAAGGTTTGCCATACGCTCACCACGGTTATTGAGGATCGAGCCGATTGGAGCCGGATTTGCTTTTACTCTCAGCATCTGTAGTGGAGCTGTACCACGGTATTCATAGTCTGATGTCCAGTCGCCATAGACTGAGCTTAAGTCCTGGCTTGCTCCCTGGCGCCACTGCGTAAGGGTTGTATACTCATCGTATGTACCCATGCTTACCATGCGGCTCTGGTCATCTACCTGGATAAAGCGTGCAATCGTCGCATTTGGTGTCCAGAATGCATTGCGGTCGCTCATTACAGCATTCTGGGTCATTTGGCCTGCCTGTGCTCCTGTGCGGATCTTCTGGTTTGCCATGCCCTGAATCAGTAATGCTGTGTTTGCTGTTGTTGCTGTGGTTGAGCCACCCAGTACTGCAATCGCGTTGTTCATGACAACTGCTGCGCGTGCCTGCTGTACTCCGATACCGGCTACAATGCCTGTACCTGTCTGGCTGTCATTTTGCATGATAACCGTGTTGCCGGCGATCGTGTCCTGCGTTGTAAAGAAGCGAACTCTCTGTGGCGTCACCATCTGGTTGATGCCTGTCTGTGCTGCTGAACGCTGTGTAAAGTAGTGGATACCTGCTGCATAGCCGGCTCCTGCTGTACGGTTTACACCCCAGACGATATTGCCTGTTGTTTTGTTGCGGCCACCTGCATCCGGAAAGCGGTATACAGCGTTGGTTCCTGTGAGAAACTCCTGCTCTACCTGCTCAACTGCAATCCCGCGTGCGAAGCTTGCGCTTGTTATTCCGCTGATCTCGTTGCGTCCGATGCGCATGTTCATGTTATTGTATGATGCTTCGCCTCCTGTACGGATACCGGATGCTTCGCCGGCTACCCCGGTCGACGCTACACCTACGCCTGCTATACGGTTACCCGTAATTTCTGCACCTTCTGTGTTGGCTACAAAAATTCCTGCGCGTGAGATGTTCTGGATCAGGTTGTCACGGATCTCAAGACCTTTCATGTAGTAACGGTCAAAGCGTCCTTGGGTTGGCTTGTATAGCGGGCCTATGCCGATACCTACTACACCAAAACCAAATCCGCTGATCTCGTTGCCTACTACCCGGTTGTTATCCGATGTGTTCGTGTCTGCCACGCCTACAGAAATTGTCTGAAGATTACTACGCAGGGTTGGAATATTGCGGATCACGATAGCTGCACTGTACGTTTGCACAGGGCCGCTCGATGGTGTGCGCACATCTCCTTCATAGGTAAACGTAAGATCGCTCTGGGAGAAGATCACTCTCGGCAGTGAGCTGTTGTAGCTTGCTGTTGAGTTCGGTGAGTTCTCGATGATCACGTTGCGGATCATTGTGTTGTTTGATTCATTGCCCAGGTAGAATACTGCACGCTGTGCTGCATTGCTCTCAAGAGTAAAGCGCAGTGATTTCTGCGTGCCACCATCAAATGTGATATAACCTGTTGCGTTAGCGTAGGAGTGAGACTTAGCTTGGTTATAAACTGCATTAAGGTTTGACGGGAAGTATGACTCGCCAAGTGCTATACCAATACCATTTCCAGATCTTAATTGTACTGTTACACTTGCTCGGGAAGCAGAGCGAGCCTGTGATGGTCTGAATGTAATAGTATTCGTCGCATTCACACCAATAATAGTTGAACGAAGATCAAGTGCATAACCATTTACCGATGAATTACCTACTACATAGTTAGCATCAGTTAATTCAAAAACCACAGGCCCGGTAACACCTGCACTATAAAGTGCATTAGCCGCATCCTGGAATGTTGCAAAGTTACGCTGACTACCACTATTTTGAGAACCAATCGTGTACGTACCTTCCAAAGCTCCGGAAACATTAAATGATGCACAAACGCTATTATTCGTCGAGATTGCATCATCTTCATGATTAATAGATACACATGCCTGATATGATCCAGGTCCTGGTGGGGTAAAGCTCTCAAATGTACCATTAGCAGAGGCATTACGCGCTATATCAGAAACTATAATATTGCTGGTATAGACAGTCGTACCACTACGGGTAATAGTCATTGTTGCAGGGATATCAGATAGATCCTCAATACCTTTGTTCGTAAATACTGCAAAAGGTACAATCGGACGGCCGGCATAATACGTAGTATTATCAGTTGAATTTGGACGGATGATTGATGTTGCTTCAGCCTCTACACCATACTGTACGGTAAATGTATATGTATTACCAGCAGTCGGCATACAATCATTACCAAATTGTTGGTCCTGTCCACTCAGTAGGTAACCACAGATAGAAATACGGTAGTCGCCAACATTCAACGTAGCAAAATTTGCAAAGTCAATTGTAGCAACATCACCGGTAGCAAGGCTGCCGCTAAAGTTTACCGTATCCACATATACCATTACATTTTGCTGATTATAAACACGGGCAACAGCACGGAATGAAGTGATATTGTCAAGCCCTACGTTTTGGAAACGTGCCTGGACTGGAATAGGGGTTCCACGTGGGTACTTAAACTGACGTGCGTCAGTGCTTGGATACGGAGCAGTGATCTGACGGATAGAAAGATCACGCTCAAATGCAATATTGAATTCCTTCATCCACTGCTGGTTATAGCCTGAAGATGGAGTTCTATACGATGCAATGAGTCTGTAAGCTCCACCATTGATATTTGTAAGATCAAGAGCACCATTAGTGCCTACAGCAATACCCTTAGCTGTGGTAAAGTTGTGCGTTACAAGTCCCGAAGTAGTATAGGTAAGATTGATAATAGTATCATTTGGATTACCATTATCAGTCGCAGTATAGATTGTTTGACCGGTAGCTACACTTTGAATTCTATACGTAAGCTCCACCTCACCTGGGCTTGTGCGGAAAGTCAGAGACGGACGTGGGAACGAAGAGCTGCTTCCATCATAAATATAGCCTGCACGAAGGATTCTGCGCGGATCAACATCATCAGGGAATGAAGCTTCGATACCACTTAGGACGTGCAAGCGAATATCCGGACGGCCATAATAGCTTGCGTCATACCCTGCAATCGCACTCTGATCCCAACCATTATATCCATACCAGTACGCATTTGTACGGTTCGTACCGTTTGGTGCATCGCCAGCTAGGTATGTAGATTTCCAGAAGCCATACTCATATACATAATCTGGCCAAGCATACTGACCCTCAGGCTTGTCAATCTGGACAGCTACAACAAGGTTGCCACCAGTATACAAATAGCGATTCTGGAGATCAAATCCTTCCCATGAATTGTATGGAAGGGTTGATGTAAATCCTTTACCCTCGTACACCAGTTGAACATTCTGCAAAGCAGTATTGCCCTGGCCACTAATAAACTGCGGCCATGCAGGTAATGTAGTTGATGGCCATTGAGCTGTAGGAGAAATACCCATGTAAATTTTAACTGTCTGGCCTTTATCTGCGTACCAGTTACGATAGTACACATCTTCCTGTGCTGTCCTCCATTCAAGCCTTGAGATTAGGCCGATTGGAGCAGAGCCACCATTTGCCGTCGTTAAGACAGTGCTATTATAAAGCTGAGCACTGTATATCTTCGTATAGAAGTAATACATGGAGTATGGGTACATGTAGCTATTGTAATTCTGGTTACCCACCGTTACAACAGTCTGCGCATTGGCAGGTTGCGTGGGGGCGGCCATGAGCAATGCTGCTACAGCGACACACATACTGAGTAAACGTTTAAACATACGTTTTTCCTCAAAAAAGATGAATAAATATTGAAACAACTGAGAGATGATTTTTTACGCTTTAAACTTGATTCGTGTAAATTACAATTATGTTTTCAAAAAATCAAGTATTTTTACGGATATGGAAAGAAAATTATATTCTTTTT
>DASPKH010000205.1:0-3598 GCA_035628175.1 Patescibacteria group bacterium | reverse complement strand
AATTCGCTGCTGGAGGCGGTTGTTTTTGCGCGGCGTGCTTTTGCTGAGATTGCGCCGAATTTTAAAAATGAGCTTTTTAAAAACGTAGCTGAAAAGATCGCGCCGTGGGATGAATCCGGCACGAAAAATCCCGACGAGTGGATTTTGCTTCAACACGACAAAAAGGAAATTCAGCAGCTGATGTGGGATTATGTCGGTATTGTGCGCTCTGAATTACGTTTAAAACGGGCTTTAAAAAGGATTGACCTGATACGCGATGAGATCGAGGAATTTTACAAACGAACAACGGTTTCCGAAGATTTGTTGGAACTGCGCAATCTGGCGACCGTTGCCTGGCTTATTATCACCTCAGCACAAGCACGTAAGGAAAGCCGTGGTCTGCATTATATGACGGATTATCCTGAGCGTGACGATGCGAACTGGCTGCATGACACGATTGTAAATCAGTAATTTCTAAGCTTTAAAAACTACCATGAAAATACTGCTCGTAGAAGATGAAGAAAAGCTGGCATCTTTTGTCAAACAGGGGTTGCAGGAGCAGTCGTATATTGTGGATGTTGCGTATGATGGGCTAGATGGGAAAAATAAAGCTTTAAAAAACCGCTACGACCTCATCATTGTGGACCTGATGCTCCCCAAAAAAAGTGGTTTCGCGCTGTGTAAAGCCATCCGTGCGTATGACAGTGATGTGATGATACTTATTCTCACGGCGCTTGAGAGCACTCGAGATAAGATCCAGGCATTCGAGTCAGGCGCTGATGACTACCTCACCAAGCCGTTTGATTTTCGCGAACTCTTGCTGCGTATCCGGGCGCTTTTTCGTAGGAAAACAACACGCGAGACAGGAGGCAATCTTTTACAAATAAGCGACCTGGAGCTGGATCCTGTAGGAAAAATTGTGAAGCGGGGCGGCAAGCGTATCGAACTGACGGCCAAGGAATTCACGCTGCTGGAATACTTGCTTTTAAACCAGAATCGCGTTGTTTCACGTGTTGATATTTTGGAAAATGTCTGGGAAACGGATTTTGACCCGCAGAGCAATACCGTGGAAGTGTATATTAACTTCCTTCGTAGGAAAATTGATAAAAATTTTACATCGAAGCTCATTCATACTGTCATTGGTATGGGATATGTACTGCGGGAAGACGGATAGCCTTTATAAATTTTTAATCTGTTCGCCACATTCTGTTCGTCACATTGTTTAGCCTTATAGTTTGAGACCGCACTCTTTTTTCTAAAACAGGGCTGTTAAGTAACCTTTTACTGCAGTCATTTTTATACTTACATTTTCCTGAAAGGGAATCTCACCTAGCAAAAAATTTGGAACTTAATAGTATTGCTTCTTAGATACATACGAATTTTAAAATCTTTGTTTACTACACCGCTTTAAAACTTTCTTTACTACCTCATGACAATTCGCGCCAGGCTTACCTTATGGTTTTCGCTAATACTCAGTGTGGTGCTGGGTATTTTCGCCTATACGGAGTACAATGAGGCAGCTATACGGCGCGAGCGGTATTTCAATGAGCGGCTGAGGCTGCGGGCGCTCGATGCAGGTAATATTTTTCTTGATGCGGATCAGATTCCGCCAGCGGTTTTAGAAAAGGCGAGGGAGCGTTTCCGCCATACGCTTGATCATGAATTCATTGCTATCTATGATTCTACCGGAAAAGTTGTTTTCAGGTCCGAGCCCCATCAACCGGATTTTATTTTGACTAAGGAATCTATCCGTGAAATATTTTTAAAACACACTATCGAACGTTCTATCCGCGACACACAATATCACTATGAGGCACATGCAGACACAAAGGGGCGCTTTATAATTGCCGCGCGCGCATATGACACACAGGGCTATGCATTTCTGTCAAATCTCCGGGCGAACCTGGTCACGGGGTATTTTGCTACGGTGGCTATTATTACGCTTATCTGCTGGTATTTTGCAAAAAAAGCCCTCCAGCCGGTAGAAGCTATGCGCCGTAAGGCAGCCAGCATTTCAGCAAGCAGCCTTGATCAGCGGCTTGAAGTGCCCGTAGAACGGGACGAGATCGCTCTTTTAGCAATTGAATTCAATAGTATGTTTGACCGGCTGGAAGCTGGGTTTCGCTCGCAACGTCAGTTCATCGCTAATGCCTCACATGAGATTCGCACGCCTCTTGCCATTGTTCAGAGCGCGGCAGGAGTAGCGCTTATGCAGCCTCGCTCACCGGAAGAATACCACTCTGTTTTACAAACCGTAGTGACGACCACACAACGTTTGCAGCGCCTGGCTGATGATCTTTTATATCTTGCGCGTGCGGAATCTGATCTTGCGAATCTGCCAGACACCACGCTGCATTTTGACGAAGTGGTCTATTCAGCGCTGGAGCGCATCCAGCAGATCTATCCAAACCGGGTTTTTCATAATATTACCGATCTGCCGGAGGACGAGGAGTTATTGGTCATAAAAGGAAACAGTGAACTCCTCCATATCGCAATTGTGAATATTCTTGATAACGCTGCAAAATATTCCCCGCACGATGCGCATGTGACGATCCAGCTTTTTACTAAAGAAGGCCGTATTCACTGTATCATCACTGACAAGGGCTTTGGTATCAGGCAAGACGATTACCCACTAATCTTCAACCTCTTTTTTCGTGCTGAAACTGTCAAAAAGCTGGAAGGTAACGGTGTAGGGCTGCCGCTGGTAAAATCAATTATTGAGCGTCATGGTGGTACGATCACCGTTGAAAGCAAGGCTAATTCGGGTACCACTGTTTCAATTATTCTTCCTTCAATAAAGATTTTTAAAAGTAGCACATAAAATCAGCTTTAAGATATTTGACTCAAGGAGAAATACTTGGTGAACTTCTCCCCTCCCTGCGTGTTTTAAAAACAAAATTTATACCACGTTTTTAACAAATATACGCATCATGGAAAATCAAACTGCTTCACTTGATATCGAAACCTTAGTCAACGGTGCCCTTGCACTTGCGCCAATTGACAAACGCCTCCACGAAACAATTCGGGTAGCACTAAGAGCTGTATTAAATGACAGTCCGGAAGTGCGTGAAGATGCGCAGAAATTCATCTCCGATTTCATTGGTGATTTTGTTCAGAAAGAGGTGAAAAATTCGCATCGGCTGGCACAGCTTATTCTGCCGGGGCTTGCAGCTGTTTTATCAGGCGCACTAGTAGCTGTAGCGCTTGAAGCAATTCACGATCCAAAAAAGCTTCTGGGTAACAGCAAAGAAAATGGTGGTAGAAAGGCCGAAGGAGCAAAAAAGAAGGCTGGCGGCAAAGGAAAACGCAAAAGGAAAGAGTCGCCTGATGAGAAGATATAGATGTACCGATAAAAGCCGGTTTTCTTTTAAAAAGAAACCGGCTTTTTACTTTCCTAGCAGTATTTAATATATAAAAAAGCTCTATCGGTTGCGTGTAGATTTTTTTGCGGGAGCTTTGTCTGTAACGCGTGTGGCAGGCTTTGCAGCGCCGCCTTCAGCATAGCTTACGGCAAAATTCTGCACGCAAACAATGCCATACTCCCTGTGGTAGCCGATGGCCGAGCCGACAAAAGTATAGTCCGGGGTAAAAATCGCGCGGCGATGTCCTCGGTCAGCTA
>DASPKH010000204.1:0-2726 GCA_035628175.1 Patescibacteria group bacterium | reverse complement strand
ATGGCGCATACAAGTAGAAATTCTCTTTAAAAACATATAGAGGGCACCACTTACGTGGTAAATCCTGTAGATTAAATTTTTTAAAAGACTTAACAGATTCTATTGAACTATCGTAGGTAGCAGTATCCCATTCGTTAAAATTAAACTCTCTTAGCCAACTATAATATCTTGAATTTGTATCTTTTTCAATGAAAATTGCGTGATATTCACCATCATCGATGATTCGTGAAATAAAAACAGTGTCATTCATTATAAAAGTATCGTTCTGTTGTGCTTTAGTATGTAAAAAGCACATCAAAAAACAATAAGCCGAAGAACACAGTTTTCATACGGCTCTACACTTCAAACACAAACTGCAATTTCTTCGCAATATCGTCCGGTAGCGGTGGCACTTCGCGGCTTGGAATCAGGTAGCTGTTGATGCTCGCCAGGTCTTTAAAAATCCGGTTACGCATGGCTGTTTGCAGGAGGTAGTCAGCGCCGGATGAACCTCCTGTGCCGATGCGCTGGCCTATCATGCGTGTGACCATCATGCCGTGCTTGTAGCGCCAAAAGGAGAGGTTCTTGTCGAGTTCGATGATCGCGTCGAGCAATCGGAACGGGATGTTTAAAAGCGGGTATTCCTGGTAGAGCGAAAGGAAAATTGCCGCGAGTGATGCGCGCTGTGAAATCCTGCACTCGCCGGCCTCCTGTGCTTTTTTGTATTGTGCTTCATCGAAAAGCGCTTTAAAGCTCTGCTCGATCATGTCAGTCTGCTTCAGCTTTTGCTCAATTTCTTCCGGTGTGAGAGGGTGGATGTGCTTTATGGCGTCTCGGTCGCGCTCAAACATTTTAAAAACAGCATCCCGGTATTCTTCCCAGAAAGCATAGCCATTCGTCTCCATAAACGGCATGTTTTCAAGCCATCGCTCGATAAGCGTAAAAAGTGAATCTTCTTTTAAAACCCGTTTGATAGCCTCGCCGTCGCGCTCGTCCAGCCGCGAAAGGATGCCCTTTTCCGTGCTCAGGCGGTCGTGGCCGATGAGGCCAAGCTTGATCTCCAGAAGCCTGAACTGCATAGATTGGAAGCCGCTGGCAGGATTGAGGTAATCGCGGAATTCCATAAATTCCATCGGCGTCATGGTTTCCATAATTTTAAACTGCTCAATGAGTAGTTCAAGAATGCGGTTCACACGCTGCACGCGCTGAAATGCTTTAGCGACATGCGCTTCCGGCACATGGTTATTGGAGAACATTTCCATCACTGAGTCTATCTCATGGATTACCTGCTTGAACCATAGCTCGTATGCCTGGTGCACGATGATAAAAAGTAGTTCTTCATGTGCCGCATCGCCGTGTTTTGCGCTTTCGGGTACCTGTGCAGCTAATATTGTGTCTAATTGTAAATAGTCGCGGTAGTAGACCGGTTTTGATTCGGAAGCCATATTTTTAAAGCCCTTCGTATTTCAACTTTTAAAAAGAAAAGACAGCTGCACTAAACAGCTGTCTTTAAAAATAAGACAATTTTTGTAAATATTCTTTAAAAACTGGTTTTTAAAACTCAAAAATGTTCAGCATAGTATCACACTCAGTTTGATAAAGCAAGGCGCTGACGTTTATACGCTGTGCCCAGTACATATCCTCTGGAATCCAAATGAGATTCGTCAGTAATGTCGAACCTATTCGTAAGGTCAAGCAGGCTATTCATCAGGTTGTTCAGGTTATCCGCTGCTGAGGCAATCTCCTGGATGCCCGCTGCTGACTGGTTGGAAACTTCTGAAATTACTTCTACATTTTTAGAAACTTCCGTAGATGTCAGGGACTGTTCCTGACTGGCGGAGGCTATTTGTGAAATAATCTGCATGGTTTCTTCAGATGTGGTCATAATTTGCGCAAGAGCGTTGCCAGCCTTGTCCGCAAGCACGATTCCCTGAGCAACCTCACTGCTTCCTTTTTTCATTGAACTTACAGCGAGATTAGCCTCTGACTGTATCCCTTTTATCATCTGTGCAATTTCCTTTGTTGCTTTTGATGTACGCTCAGCTAGCTTGCGTACTTCGTCGGCTACAACGGCAAATCCACGACCCTGCTCGCCAGCGCGTGCAGCCTCAATAGCTGCATTCAGGGCAAGAAGATTTGTCTGGTCCGCAATATCGTTAATAACAGAAACAATCTCGCCGATCTGTGAGCTTGATTCTCCCAGCTTTTCAATCGTTCCGACAGACTGGTGCACTACATCAGCGATTTCCCGTATCTTGCCCACAGTCTGCTGAATGATTGCCTCGCCTTCATGTGCAGTCGCTTTATATTGCTTTGCAAGCTCTGAAGCATGCTGTGCTGTTCGAGTATTTTCCAGGCTGGTCTGTGCCATTTCTTCGACTGCCGCTGCTACCTGAGTAGACTGTGCCGACTGCTCTTGGGCGCTGGCTGAAAGCTGCTCTGTGGCACTATTGATCTGCATGGAGGACGTTGCAGTCTGGTTGACTGTCGTTACAACGCTTTGTATTGTAGAGCGCATCTTACCCACAGCTGTATTAAATCCATAGAAGAGGCGGCCAATCTCATCCTCAGAGCGAACATTGAGCTGTACGTTAAGATTTCCTTCGGCAAATTTTTCCATTGCCTGTAAGATCTCTTCAATATGGGATGATAAATATTCCTGCCTGGCCAGAATTTCTTCTCTGGAAGATTTGATATTTCCGATCATTGTGTTAAAAGAAGCTCCAAGGGTACCTATTTCATCGTTA